>DASUWJ010000020.1:0-9088 GCA_036378475.1 Gaiellaceae bacterium | reverse complement strand
GGGATCGAGGCGGCGAAGCGGATCCTCGAGGAGCGCCCGATCCCGATCGTGATGCTCACGGCCTATGGCCAGGATGAGCTCGTCTCGCGCGCCGTTGAGGCCGGGGTCTTCGGCTATCTCGTCAAACCGTTTCGGGAGCAGGACCTGCTGCCCGCGATCCATACCGCTCGCGCCCGCCACGATGAGCTGCTCGCTCTGCGCGAGGAGGCTGAGTCCCTGGCGGATGCCCTGGCGGCGCGGAAGGCGATCGAGCGGGCGAAGGGCCTCTTGATGGCGAAGGAGGGGCTTTCCGAGCAGGACGCCTTCGCACGCCTGCGGAAGGCGAGCCAGGTCTCGGGCCGTCCGCTGCGGGTTGTCGCCGAAGCCGTGGTCGCCACGCTCGGCGACGCCGCGTAGGCCGCGTTGGGCTGAGTTTCAGCTGCGGTTAAGAACGCGTTGCGCCCGGGGGGAACCGGGATTTTCTCTGCTTCCATTCGGCGCGAGCGGACAAGGAGTTCTCGATGGCCGCAGTGCGGACCGGAGGTGCGGCTCAATTGCGCGGAGGACTCGGCGTCGGGTCTGGCGGCCTGGCCGTTCGCGCGTTCCCGCGTAGCCGACTCCTGGAATGGAGCATCCTGCTGGCCGGCCTGGCGGCGCTCCTCGGCGTCGGTCTCGTCGGCGTCTACCGCTATGTCGACAACTTCTGGCTCTACCGCGGCTATGCACCGCCGCGCGATCCGGCCTGGGTGAGGGCGCGCGGCACGGCGCAGACGATTTCGGTCTGGAGCCCCGCGGTGCACCGCTCCCAGCAGGTGATCGTCTACCTGCCGCCGGGCTACTCGGCGCACCCGCGCCGACGCTACCCGGTCTTCTACCTCCTGCACGGATCGCCAGGGGTGCCAAACGCGCTCCTTCAGACCGTCAACGCCGGTGTCGTCGAGGACGAGCTCGTCGCGAGGCACAAGGTCCGGCGGCTGATCCTCGTGATGCCGTCTGGCTCGACGAGCCGTTTCACCGACACCGAGTGGGCGAACGGAATCCGCTCGAACTCTGGCTGGGAGACGTTCCTCGCCCGCGATGTCGTGCGTGCGATCGACGCGCGCTACCGAACGATCCGCTCGGGCGCCGGCCGGGCGCTCGCCGGTCTCTCCGAGGGAGGCTACGGCGCGCTCAACATCGGCTTCCACCATCCGCGCGAGTTCAGGGTGATCGAGAGCTGGTCGGGCTACGTCCGCGCCGATCCCGTGCTCTCGATCTTCGGACGAACAAAGCGGCGACTGACGTACAACAGTCCGGGCCACTTCGTGACGAGGGTGGCGCGCACCCTGCGCAGGCGTCACGCCTTCATCTGGTTCTACTCGGGCCGAGCCGATCCGTTCCTGCGCCAGAATTCGGCCTTCGCGCGCGAGCTGGCCCGTCTGCATGTCCGTCACCGGTTCCTGGTCTTCGCCGGTGGCCATACGTGGCGGGCCTGGCGCGAGAACTTCCCTGCGGCTCTCGTCGCGGCCTCCCGGGGGCTAAGCCGTGGGTAGGGCTCTGCGCTCGACCGAGCTGGCGCTCGGCATGCTCCTAAGCTTCGCCGTCGTCGTCGCGGCTCAGGGCTGGCTATACGCGCTGCGGCCGCACCTCGCGGGACTCGGACCCAGGATCCACGATGCGCTTCCGCTCGACGAGCTGCCCCGGCACGACTCTGTCTCGCTGCTCCTGTTCCTCTGCATCTGGGGTGCCGCCGGCCTCCTCGTCGGCATCCTGGCGAGAACCGCCCGCGTGGAACGGCTGACCGCGGCCCTCCTCGCCGCCCTCGCCACCGGCGGGTGGCTGCTCGCGACCACCTGGATCTCGATCCTCGTCGTCCGCCAGACGGCGGCGCCGGCGGCCTTCCGCAGCGCCCTGCACGTCCCGGCCCTCTACCTCGCCGCGGCCCTGGTCGGACTCGGAGCCGCTCTGCTCGGGCGCACGGCGGCACGTCCCTCGCAGCGGGCGCCCGTCGTCCTGGCCTCACTCGTCGCTGCGATCGGCGTCCTGAACGTCTTCTCGGCGATCACGCCAGGGCTCGCCCACCGCCTGCAGCTCGTTGAGGCCGCCACTCCGAGCGTCCTGCCTCGGCTGGCGAGCGCACTGATCGTCCCCACCGGGCTGGCCCTGATCGTCCTGGCCCGCGGCCTACGGCGCCGGCGCCGCCGGGCGTGGCAGCTGACGCTGGCACTCGTGCTCGCGGCCGTCGTGCTGCACATTCTCAACGGCCTCGACTACGAGGAGGCGATCGCGAGCGTCCTGCTCGCGGTGGCGCTCGTCGCTTGTCGCCACGACTTCGAGCGCGGAGGCGACCCGGGCGCACGGGGCGAGTTCCTCCTGCGTGCGAGCGTCTACCTGCTCGGGATCTTCGCCTACGGCACGGTCGCGCTCTGGATCAACCGGATCGCGGTCGACCGGCCCTACACGCTCGCCTTCGCCCTGCGGGAGACGGCCGAGTCGCTCGCCGGGCTGCATCCGCACGGCTCCGAGCACCTGAGCGGCCAGTTCGGAGACTGGTTCGGACTCTCCGTCTTCCTGCTCGGCATCGCTGCGATGTTCTCCCTGCTCGGAAGCTGGCTCGCGCCCTGGCGCTACCGGAACAGCCGGCGTGCCCAGGAAGAGGAGCGCGCCCAGGAGCTCGTGACCCGCTTCGGGGTCGACACACTCGCCCCCTTCGTCCTGCGCTCCGACAAGTCGTACTTCTTCAGTCAGGACGAGGGTGCGATGCTCGCCTACAAGGTCGTCGCCGGCGTCGCCGTCGTCTCGGGTGATCCGATCGGGGAGCCCGGATCGGTCGAGCAGCTCTGGCAGGGATTCAGTCGCTTCGCGCACGAGCGCGACTGGCGGATCGCCGTGCTCGGAGCCGGCACCTCCTACCTCGAGCTGTACCGCCGACACGGGCTGCGTGCGATCTACCACGGCGACGAAGGGGTGATCGACGTCTCATCCTTTTCGCTCGAGGGCCGGCCGATCCGGAAGGTGCGTCAGTCGGTCCACCGCCTGCAGCGCGCCGGCTACACCGCCGTGTGCGTCTACGCGCGCGAGCTTGGAGCCGAGCTGCGCGCGGAGCTCGAGCAGGTCGCGCATGAGTGGCGCGGCTCGGAGCCCCAGCGGGGCTTCACGATGGAGTTCGAGTCGCTGTTTTCGGTCGGCGGCGACAACGCGCTCTTCGTCGTCGGAGGAGACGAGCACGGCAGGATCGGAGGCTTCTTCCACCTGGCCGTTTCCCCCGCCGGCCGAGCCCTGTCGCTCTCCTCGATGCCGCGCCGGCCCAATACCCCGAACGGCTTCAACGAGTGGCTCGTGGCCGAGACGGTCGAGTGGGCGAAGCGAAACGGCTTCGAGCGTGTTTCGATGAACTTCGCCCCCTTTGCGGCCGTGATGGCGCCGAACGGCGAGGTGAGCGCCTCCAAGCGGCTGCAACGGGCGGTGCTCGTCCGGCTCAAGGGCACCTTCCAGCTCGACAACCTGCTCACCTTCAACCGCAAGTTCTTCCCCACCTGGGAGAGGCGCTACGTCGTCTTCGAGCGGCTCGCCGACCTGCCGCGCGTGGGCCTGGCCGGACTGGCTGCGGAGGGATACCTGCCGCTCGTAGGTCAGCGGCGGTGAGCATCGCACTCGGCGGGGCCCTGGCCCTCGCGGGCGCCTCGGCGCTCGCGCTCAACTGGGGCTACTACGCCCAGCACGAGCAGGCCTCGCGCCTGCCGCCGCTTCGGGTGCGTCACCCCCTGAGCTCGCTCTACTCGCTCTTCTCGAACCGGCGCTGGCTGAGCGGGTTTTTCGTCGGGATCGGCGGCTGGGTCCTCTACGTCGGCGCCCTCGCGCTGGGACCGCTCTCACTCGTCCAGGCGACCTCGGCCGGCGGGATCGGAATCCTCGCCCTGCTCGTGCGGAGGCTCGGCAAGCTCGAGCTCTCACAGCGCGAGTGGGCCGGGGTGGCGCTCTCGGTGCTCGGTCTCGCCCTGCTCGGGATCTCACTGGCGGGTCAGCACCACCACGGTGCGGGTGGGCGCGGCTCGGCGATCGCGATCGGCGCCTGGATGGCCTCGGCCGCCCTGGCGGCCGCCGTCTTCGCGGGCCCGCTCGCGCCGCGGCTCGCGGGCGGAGCCGGCCTCGGGGTCGCCGCGGGACTTTGCTATGCCGCCGGAGACGTCGGCACGAAAGCCGCAGTCGGCGGCGGCGCCCGCTTTCTGTTCGTGCCGGCGATTCTGGCAGCGCACGGCCTCGGCTTCGTCTTGCTCCAGCTCGGCTTCCAGCGCGGCGCCGCGCTCGCGACCGCCGGAGTCGCGACCCTGCTCACGAACGCCGTCCCGATCGCGGCGGGGATGATCGTGTTCGGGGACGGGCTGCCAGGCGGCGCGCTCGGGGCCACCCGCCTGCTGGCCTTCGTCTGCGTAGTCTTTGGGGCGGCCCTGCTCGCACACGGAGACTCAACGCCCCAGCTCGTCGCCCCCGCTCCGGTCTCGGCGCCGTGAGACGCCTGCCCACGCCCCTGATCGCGCTGGCCGTCTGCGGGGTCGTGATCGCGCTTGCGGCGGTCGCAGGGGCCGCGCTCACCAAGGCGCCATCGAACGCCCCCAGCGAGCAGGCCGACGCGTTCTACTCGGCCGCCGTGCGGGGGACCGTCCACCTGACCATCCTGCTGCCGGCGGGCTACCGCGCCGGTAGCCGCCGCTACCCGGTCGTCTACTTCCTGCACGGCCTGCCGGCGTCTTCCCAGACGTATCGCAACGTGGGCTTCCTGCGCGACGCCCTGGCCGGAGTGAGGCGGCCGGCGATCCTCGTCGCCCCCCAGGGCGCGCGCGACACCGACACCGACCCGGAGTACCTCGACTGGGGCCCGGGGCGAAACTGGGAGACCGCCGTCGCACAGGAGCTCCCCGCCTACATCGACGCCCACTACCGGACGATCGCGAACCGCCGCGGCCGGGCCTTGGTCGGGCTCTCGGCTGGCGGCTACGGTGCGGTCTCGCTCGCGATCCACCACCTCGAGAGCTTCTCGGTGATCGAATCCTGGAGCGGCTACTTTCACCCGACGGATCCCTCGGGGACGTCGAGTCTCGATCTCGGCTCCGCCAGCCGAAACCAACGGGCAGACATCCACTCCTACGTCGGCCTGCTCCGGCAGGAGTTTCTCGATCGGCCGACCTTCTTCGGCTTCTACGTCGGCAGCAACGACACGCGCTTTCGCCAGGAGAACCTGCTCCTGCACCAGGAGCTCGTCGCCGCCGGGGTGCCGCACGTCTTCAAGCTCTACCCCGGCGCGCACGAGGAGCGGGTGTGGCGGGACCACGCGCGGCTTTGGCTCGGGCTCGCGCTCGCCAACCTCGTGCCCGCGACCGCCCCGGCGACCGCGAACGTGCTCCTGCCGGGATTCATCCAGATCGCGAGCGGCACCGCCGGCGGCTCGATCTGGAAGGGGCGGATCCCGGATCACGCGGCGCCCTGGGACCGGCGGCGAAGCGCCGTCTACCTGCCGCCGCTCTTCGACCCCTCGCAGCGCTACCCGCTTGCCGTTCTGCTCCACGGCTTTCCGGGTTCGCCCTCGGGCTTCTACGACAGCCTGCAGCTGGCCGATGTCGCCGACCAGCTGATCCTGACGGGCAAGATCGCCCCCTTCATCGCCGTGATGCCGGTCGCCGGCCGCGTCAGCGGCCCACGGAGCGACGAGGAATGGGCGGGACCCTGGGAGACGTACGTGATCGGCGATGTCCTCCCCTGGGCGGCGGCGCACCTACCGCTCGAGCGGAAACAGTCCGAGCGGATGATCGGCGGTGTTTCCTCCGGCGGCTATGGGGCCGTCGACATCGCCCTGCGCCATCCGGGCAGGTTCGGGATCGTCGAGTCCTGGGCCGGGTACTTCCACCCGTTTCGGGATGGCCCCTTCACCACCGCCACGCAGGCGCAGCTCGACGACCACGACCCCTCGCTCCTCGTCCGGCGCGAGGCGGCGGCGCTTCGCCAGCAGCAGGTCCGCTTCTTCCTCTCGACCGGCTTCGCCCACGGCGGCATCCTGCGCAGCTGGACGTTCGCCTTCCAGCAGGAGCTCCGCTCGCTCGGCCTCCGGACGCGAGTCTGGGCCTCGAGCAAGCCGGATGCCGGTGCCTATCTTCGCCGCCAGCTTCCCGACGCCCTGGAGTTCGCCTTCGGCGCCTAGGGCGAGGCCTGGGCCTGCTCGAAGAGCTCTTCCCAGCGCGCTAGGAGCCCCTGCAGCTCGTCGCGGGCGGCGCGGTGCGCGCTCAGAGTCTCGACGTCCGACCAGTCGGCGGCGAGCCGCGCCTCGAGCTCGCCGATCGTCTGCTCGAGCGCGCCGATCTCGGTCTCGAGGCGCGCGAGCTCGCTCGGCTGCCGCGGCGGCGGCGCGGGCTTTCGCCCCGGCTTTCGCCGGCGAGAAGCCTCCTGTGGCGGAGCCTCCGCGAGCTCGGCGCGGCGCCGCACGTAGTCGGCCCAGCCGCCTGCGTAGGAGCGGATCGTCTCCTCGTCGACGGCGAGCGTCCGCTCGGCGACGGCGTCGAGCAGCGCCCGGTCGTGCGAGACGAGCAGGATCGTGCCGGGAAAGGCCTCGAGCGCCGCCTCGAGCGCCTCCCGGCTCTCGAGATCGAGGTGGTTCGTCGGCTCGTCGAGGACGAGGAAGTTCGCGCCCGAGGCGACGACGAGCGCAAGGGCCAGCCGCCGCCGCTCGCCGCCCGAGAGCTTCGCGACCGCCTTGTCTTGCTCCTGCCAGCCCGAGAAGAGAAAGCGGCCGAGCAGGCTCTGGGCCTGTGGCCGCTTCAGCCCGGTCGCCTTCTGCGCGCACTCGAGCACGCTGCCCGTCTCGTCGAGCTCGATCTCGTGCTGGGAGAAGTAGGCGGGGACGACGCCGTGGCCGAGCCGGACCGAGCCCGAGACCGGCTCCCGCAGGCCGAGCAGCGTCTCGAGCAAGGTCGTCTTCCCGGAGCCGTTCGGGCCGACGAGCGCCACGTGCTCACCGCGCTCGAGCGCCAGCGAGACGTCGTGGAGCAGAGGCTTGTCGCCCGCCTCAAGCTCCAATCCCCGCGTCTCCAGCACGGTCCGGCCGCTCCGCGGCGGCTCGAGGAAGTCGAACCCGAGCCTGCGGCGGCCAATGTTCAAGGCCTCGATCCGGCCCCTGGCCTCCGCCCGCTCGCGCTCGAGGCGCCCGATCTGGGTCAGCTTCGCCTGGGCCTGCTTCGCCTTGTTCTTCTTGGCGCGGAACCGCTCCACGAAGCGCTCGAGCCGGGCGATGTCCTCCGCGAGCCGCCCCGCTTCCTTGCCCGCCGCGGAGGCGCGTGCGGCCTTCTCCAGGCGCCAGGCATGCCATGGCCCCGCGAAGGAGATTGAGCGTCCGCCACCGAGCTCGAGCACGGCGTTCGTGACCGCCTCCAGGAACCAGCGGTCGTGCGCGACGAGGATGATGCCGGCATCGAGCGACTGCAGCTCTCCCTCCAGCCACTCGAGACTCGCGACATCCAGGTGGTTCGTGGGCTCGTCGAGCAGGAGCAGATCGGGATCGCCGCCGAGGGCGCGCGCGAGCGAGGCTCGGGTCAGCTCACCCCCGGAAAACGTCTCGAGCGGCCTGTCGAGATCGGCGTCGGCGAAGCCGAGGTTGCGGACGACCGCGGCGGCCCGCTCGCGCCAGGCGTAGCCGCCGGCGTGCTCGAGCCGCGCCTGCGCCTCGGCGTAGCGCCGCAGCGTGGCCGGATCGTGCCGCCCGGAGGCCATCGCGGCCTCGAGCTCGCGGAGCCTCGCCTCCGCGGCGACCAGGTCGGCCGCGCCCGAGAGCACGTACTCCCGCAGCGTCAGGCCGCGCTGGAGCGGCGGCCGCTGGTCGTGCAGGGCGACCCGGGTCCCCATGGCGCATACAAGCTCGCCCGCTTGGTAGTCGGTCTCGCCGTTCAGGATCCGCAGCAGCGTCGTCTTGCCGGCACCGTTGGCGCCTGAGAGCGCTACCCGGTCGCCCCGCTCGACCTTGAACGAGACGTCGGCAAAGAGCTCGGTGCCAGACAGCTCCTTGCGAAGCTGGGCTGCGATCACGATCGCCATGGGCACAGGGTAGAGCGGCGGCGCCAGGCCCAAGCGCCGAGGAGCTCTCGCGCCGCCGGAACCGTCCGCCTGCCCTCGGCCCCGGCTGTTAGCGTCAGTCGCCCGGATGGCGTCCCCTCCCGACAGCCGCCTGAAGCGGCGAGTCAGGCAACGAGCGATCAAGAGGCGGCGCCGGTTCCTCGCCCTCGGCCTGGCACTCCTGCTCGCGATCATCGTCGGAGCCATCGTCTCGTTGACCGCGCCGGGTTCCAAGCACGCCGCGAAGACGCGCCGGAGCACCCGACCGGCGCGGCCGCGCGGCCCGGCCCCCCTGCTGCCGGGCGACCTCTTGATCGCCGACCGCGGCAACAACCGGATCCTGCTCGTGAACGAGCAAAAGCACGTGCTCTGGCGCTACCCGCGCCCCGGTCAGCCGCTGGCGATGCCCTTCCGCTTCGACGACGACGCTTTCTTCGCCGACGGCTTCACGAAGATCATCAGCAACCAGGAGGATCAGCACACGATTCAGGTGTTCTCGTTCCCGCAGGGGCGCCTGCTCTGGAGCTACGGACACGTCAACGTGCGGGGCTCGGCTCCGGGCTACCTGAATACGCCCGACGACGCCTACCTGCTCCCAAACGGCCTGCGCACGGTCGCCGACGCGTACAACTGCCGGATTCTCTACCTCTCGGCCGCAGGGCGGATCGTGCGCCAGTACGGCGCGACCGGAGCCTGCACGCACGCGCCGCCCCGCGCCTTCGGTCCGGTCAACGGCGGCACACCGCTCCGCGACGGCGGCATCCTCGTCAGCGAGATTCCGGGCTCCTGGATCGACAACATCGGCCCGCAGGGGAGACTCCGGTTCGCCGTCCAGGCCCCGATCGCGTATCCCTCCGACCCGCAGCCCGTCGGCAAGAACCGGATCCTCGTCGCCGATTACACGCGGCCGGGGCAGATCATCGTGATGACGACGAAGGGGCAGGTCGTCTGGCGCTACGGGCCTCGCTTCGGGCCGGGCGAGCTCGACCACCCCTCGCTCGCGCTGCGGATCTCGAAGAACCTGATCGCCGTCAAC
>DASUWJ010000019.1:0-6351 GCA_036378475.1 Gaiellaceae bacterium | reverse complement strand
GCCGAAGTCGCACACGATCTACGCGACACGGACGGTCGTCGTCTCGCTCCTCGTCGGCATCCTGGTCACGCTGATCGCGAGCCTGCGGCCCGCTCGCCGGGCGACGCGCGTACCACCGATCCTCGCCGTTCGCGAGGGAGCCGTGCTGCCGCCCTCGCGCTTGGCCCGCTTCGGTCCGGTGACCGGGGTGACCGTCCTTCTGCTCGGCACCGCTCTTCTCTGCGTCGGCGTGTTCGTGCACGGGATCTCGATCGCGAGCCATCTGCTCGCTCTCGGCATCGGCCTGCTCTTGATGTTCATCGGAATCACGATCTTCGCGCCCGCGCTCGTGCGCCCGCTCGCATCCACGCTCGGCTGGCCAGCCTCGCGGCTCGGCGGAGCCGCCGGGATACTGGCGCGCGACAACGCGATCAGGAACCCGAGCCGGACGGCCTCGACGGCGGCCGCGCTGATGATCGGCCTCGCGCTCGTCACCTTCGTGACCGTGTTCGCCCAGGGGCTGCGGAGCGGCTTCGAGAGCGCGGTCAACCAGCTCTTCCACGGCGACTACGCGGTGGCCTCGAGCAACTTCAACCCGCTGACGACGAAGGCCGCGGACGCGGCCAAGAAGGCCAAAGGCGTCCAGGTCGTCTCGCAGATCCGGACCGGCACCGGCCGCGTCTTCGGCAAGACCGTCAACGTCGCCGCGGTCGACCCTGAGATGAGCAAGGTGCTGACGCTCAACTGGTACCAGGGCTCGCCCGCGGTCCCTGCGGAGCTCGGTTTGGATGGCGGCTTCGTCGATAAGTCGTTCGCGAAGAAGTACCACCTTGGCCTCGGCTCCCCCGTCGAGCTGCAGGTCCCGAGCGGTCGCGTGCTGCACCTCGTCGTGAAGGGCATCTTCAAGCCGCCCAAGGGCGGCTCCCCCTTCGGGCCGG
The DNA here is from genome assembly GCA_036378475.1 of Gaiellaceae bacterium. GTDB lineage: Bacteria > Actinomycetota > Thermoleophilia > Gaiellales > Gaiellaceae > 13-2-20CM-68-14. The sequence continues at coordinate 5,434 of DASUWJ010000019.1, read as the reverse complement.
TCACGATCTCGACCCGGACCTTCGATCTGAACTACACGAACCCCGAGAACCAGCTCTCGCTGATCAAGATCGCCGGCGGCGTCTCGCCTGCGAACACGAGGGCGCTCGAGGCCGCCGTCAAGAACTTCCCCGACGCGAAGGTCGAGACCGAGGCGCAGTTCAAGCACGACCAGGAGAAGTTCATCTTGAACCTGCTCAATCTCCTCTACGTGCTGCTCGGGCTGTCCGTCGTGATCAGCCTCTTCGGGATCGTGAACACGCTCGTTCTGACGGTGTTCGAGCGGACGCGGGAGCTTGGAATGCTGCGGGCGGTCGGGATGACCCGGCGCCAGGTGCGGCGGATGATCCGCCACGAGAGCATCATCACGGCGCTGATCGGCGCCGCACTCGGCATCGTGCTCGGCGTCTTTCTCGGCTTCCTGATCTCCGTCGCGCTCTCGGGCCAGGGAATCGTTTTCGCGGTGCCCTACGCGCGGATCGCGGTCTTCGTCGTCGCGGCCGTCGTCGTCGGCCTGGTGGCCGCGATCTTCCCGGCCAGGCGAGCCTCGCGGCTGAACGTGCTCGAGGCACTCCAGTACGAGTAGGGGCGGCGTCCGGTCGGCGACCTAGTCTGCTGCGCAAATGCGCAGGCTGCGGACGCTGAGCGAGGCCGAGTGCTACTGCCGCTGCTACGGCAGCGGGGACGAGGCCGTGCGGGTCGTGCGCGTCCCGCGGCGGGAGCGGCCCGAGGAGGCGCGTCTTTCGGGCGAGCGCGTGCGGCTGCTGTTCGAACGGAGACTCGAGCTGCGTGAGCCGGGGCTGGCGCTCTAGATGAGCTGTGGCCGGCGCTCGCGCGGCTCCTGGCGTGTCTGGACGCCGAGGCGGAGCTCGAGCCGTCGCGCGCGCCGCTGGCACGGGCTCGGGCGCGGCTGGGCCTCGAGCGCGGGTCCCGGCGCCTGCCGTCCGGGCTCCGGCGTCGCGCGCTGAGCGCCGGCGGTGCAGTCCCGGACGTTCTCGCACCCGGCCTGAAGGTCATCTTCTGCGGCATCAATCCGGGCCGCGTCTCGGCCGCGGCGAGAGCGCACTTCGCCAATCCGCGCAACGATTTCTGGCGCCTGCTCCACGACTCGGCCCTGACCCCGCGGCTCCTGGCTCCCGCGGAGCAGTTCGAGCTGCTTCGGTTTGGGCTCGGCCTGACGAACGCGGCCCTGCGGACGACGCGCGGTTCGGGCGACCTGCGCCGGGCCGATTTCGCCAGCGCCGCGAAGCGGCTCGAGGCGCTCGCGCTCGAGCTCCGTCCGGGCTGGATCGCCTTCGTCGGCAAGGAGGCCTACCGCGGCGCGTTTCGCGAGCGGCCGGAGCTCGGCGAGCAGGAACGGCGGCTCGGGGCTACCAGGCTCTTCGTCCTACCTTCGACCTCGCCCGCCAACGCGGCGGTACCCCTCTCGGAGCGGCGGCGCTGGTTTCGCGAGCTCGCTAGCCGCGCCAGTGGTTCGTAATCGGCGTTCGGCGGTCGCGCCCGAAGGCCTTCGGGCGGAGCCGGACCCCCGGCGGCGCCTGCCGTCGCTTGTACTCGGCCCGGTCGATCAGCGCGACTGCGCACTCGACGACGTCGGCGTCGAACCCGTCCTCGCCGAGCTCCTCGGCCGAGCGGTCCTGCTCGACGTAGGCGGCGAGCACCTGGTCGAGCGCCGGGTAGGGGGGCAGCGAGTCCTCGTCCAGCTGGTTGTCGCGCAGCTCGGCGCTCGGGGCGCGGTCGATGATGCTCTGTGGGATCAACTCGCTGCCGGCGCGCTCATTCAGGTGCTTGGCGAGCCGGAAGACGTCGCTCTTGAACACGTCCTTGAGCAGCGCGAAGCCGCCGGCCATATCGCCGTAGAGCGTCGAGTAGCCGACCGAGAGCTCGGACTTGTTCCCGGTCGCGACGACGAGCCAGCCGAACTTGTTCGAGAGCGCCATCAAAAGGACGCCCCGGATCCTGGCCTGCAGGTTCTCCTCGGTCAGGTCGCTCTCGCGGCCGCTGAAGCTCTCGGCGAGCGCGCGCTCGTAGGCGCCGTAGATCTCGTCGATCGGCAACTCGAGGAAGTCGGTGCCCAGTTCCGCGGCGAGCCGCCGGGCATCGGCCCGCGTCGCCTCGGAGGAATAGCGAGAGGGCATCGAGACACAGTGCACCCGGTCTCGCCCGAGCGCCTCCGCGGCGAGGGCGGCGGTGAGGGCCGAGTCGATCCCGCCCGAGACGCCGATCACGACGTCGCCGAACCCGTTCTTACCGACGTAGTCGCCGAGGCCGAGCTCGAGTGCGAGCCGCATCTGCTCGAGCTCCCCGAGCGGCGGGGCGAGCACCGGCTCCACCTTGGCCCGCGGCCGGGGCGCCGCACCGACGTGGACGACCGGCACCTCCGGCAGCTCTCCCCGGTCGCGGGCAAGCGCGCGGCGACGAACGTCGCGCAGGCGGCGTCCCACGGCGTCGGCCGGCTCGATGTCCACCACGAGCAGGCATTCCTCGAAACCGGGAGCGCGAGCGAGCACGCGGCCCTCTTCGTCGAGCACGAGCGAGTGGCCGTCGAAGATCAGCTCGTCCTGGCCGCCGACCGCGTTGCAGAAGGCGACGAAGCAGGAGTTGTCGCGCGCGCGCGTCGCGAACATCTCCTCGCGCTCGCGGTCCCGCAGGACGTGGAAGGGCGATGCCGACAGGTTGACGAGCACCTGGGCGCCCGCGAGCGCCAGCTCGGTCGCCGGCGGTCCGGGCTGCCACATGTCCTCACAGATCGTCGGCCCGATCAGGGTGCTCTCCCAGTCGAGCAGCGTCAGCTCCCGGCCGGGCGCGAAGTAGCGGTCCTCATCGAAGACGCCATAGTTGGGGAGGAAGCGCTTGCGGTAGAGCGCCTTGATCTCCCCGCCCGAGCAGACGGCACAGGCGTTGGAGAGGTCGCGGTCGAACCAGGGGCAGCCAAGGAGCGCCACGATGCCACGCGCCGAGCGCGCGATCTCCTCCGCCTTCTCCTGCGCGGCACGGATGAAGCTCGGGCGAAGCAGCAGGTCCTCGGGCGGATAGCCGGTCACCGCCAGTTCCGGGAAGACGACGAGATCGGCGGCCTCGCTCTTCGCCTCCTCGAGAGTGGCGAGGATGCGCTCGCCGTTGGCCGCCAGATCGCCGACGGTCGTGTTCAGCTGGGCGAGCGCGAGCCTCATGGCAGTTTTAGACTATCAGGCGAAAACTTCTAGCGGCGCAGCCGGATCGCGTTCAGGTCGTCGCGTCGGAGCTCGGCGGCGCGCGCGATCAGATCCTCGATCTGGTCGTGCTCGGCGTGGATGTAGCGGCCGGCTAGCTCGTCTGCCCGCCCGGAGGCGAGCACGCGGACGAGGCGCGGCGCGAGCTCGGGCGGTGTCCAGGGGGCATCGTCGGAGAAGCCGCTCGTCATCTCGCTCCTGACCAGGCCCGGGCTGATCACGAACACGCGAACCGGCGTCTCCCGCAACGCTGCGGCCAGCGTCTCGCCGAGCCGGTTGACGGCGGCCTTGCTCGGCGCGTAGTCGGTGCTCGTCGAACCGGGGAGGTAGCCAGCGCCGCTGCCGGTGATCACGATTCGCCCTCGCCCCCGCGCGAGCATGCCAGGCAAGACGGCGCGGCAGGAGAGGTAGACCCCGAGCACGTTCACCTCGAAAACCCGCCACCACTCGTCAGGCTCGCTCTCCCAGAGCTCGGCCTCGCCGCCGCCGACCCCCGCATTCGCGGCCAGCAGGTCGATCGGCCCGAGCTCCAACTCAGTGCGCTCGACCATCTCCTGGACGGCCTGCTCGTCGGTGACGTCGGCGACGAGCGCCAAGCCCTCGAGCTCGCGCGCGACCGCTTCGACCTGCTCCTTCGTGCGCGCGCTGACTGAGACCTTGGCGCCGGCGCCGGCGAGCTCCCTCGCGATCGCCGCTCCGATCCCGCGACCGCCGCCCGTGACGAGCGCCACCTGGCCGGCCAGTTCCCGTGCCGCCACGGAGCTGAGCATACGCAAGCCTTTGGAGACCGCTGAAGCGCCGCCGCCCCACCCCGGGGCGCGGCCCGAGCTAGGCGCGCGCAGCCGCTTCGATTTCCGCCAGCACCTCCGGATTCTCGACCGAGGAGAGGTCGCCCAGGTCGGCGCCGGTCGCCTTCGCCCGGACGGCCCGGCGCACGATCTTCGCGCTCCGCGTCTTCGGCAGCGCGGTCACGAAGAGGATCCGCTCCGGCGCGAAGGCCTTGCCGAGCTCCGCCGCCACGAGCTGCCGCAGCTCCTCGGCGAGCTCGTCGGAGGGCTCCGCGCCCGGAACGAGCGCGCAGAAGATCCACGCCGTCTCGCCCTTGAGCTCGTGCGGGACGCCGACCGCCGCCGCCTCCGCGACGAGCGGATGGCCGACGACCGCCGACTCGAGCTCGGCGGGCCCGACGCGCTTGCCGGCGATGTTGAGCGTGTCGTCGGAGCGGCCGTGGAGGAACCAGTCGCCGTCCTCGTCTACGGAGGCCCAGTCCCCGTGCACCCAGACGCCGGGAAGCCGCCGCCAGTAGGTGTCGAGGTAGCGCTCCGGGTCGCGCCAGAAACCCCGCGTCATGCCGGGAAACGGCTTCCGGCAGACGAGCTCGCCGAGCTCGCCCCGCACGGGCCGGCCCTCCGAGTCGACGACGTCCATCGCCATCCCGAGCGCCGGGCCGCCGAGCGAGCAGGCCTTGATCGGCGCCGCAACCGTCGGCGAGAGGAAGCAGGCGCCGACCTCCGTCCCGCCCGAGCAGTTGATGATCGGGCAGCGGCCGCCGCCGACGTGCTCGTGCAGCCAGCGGTAGGGCTCCGGGTTCCAGGGCTCCCCGGTCGTGACGAGCACCCGCAGCGAGGAGAGGTCGTGGCGTTCGGGGAGCTCGGCTCCATGGGGGATCAGGGCGCGCGTCAGCGTCGGCGAGAGCCCAAGCACGGCGACCCGCTCACGCTCCACGAGCGACCAGAGGCGGTCAGCCGCCGGCCAGTCGGGAGCGCCCTCGGCGAAGAGGACGGTGCAGCCGAGCGCGTTGCCGCCGACGACCTCCCAGGGGCCCATGATCCAACCCATGTCGGTGACGAAATGGATCACCTCGCCGGCCTTCGCGTCGGCCTGGTAGGCGACCTCGCGCGCGATCGAGACGAGAAAGCCGCCCTGGACGTGCAGGACCCCCTTCGGTGGCCCCGTCGTGCCGGAGGTGTAGGTGAGCAGATAGGGATGCTCGGAGTCGAGCTCGAGCGGCTCCAGCTCCCCCGGCTGCCCGTGCATCGCCTCCGAGTCGAACAGGTCCCGCCCCGGGGTCATCGGGACGTCGTCTCGGCCGAGGCGACGCCAGACGAGGACGTGCTCGACCGAGGGCGAGGACGACAGCGCCTCGTCGACGATCTCCTTCATCGGCAGGCGGCGCCCGCGGCGAAGCGACCCGTCCGCCGTCACGACGAGCTTGGCCTCCGAG
>DASUWJ010000018.1:0-11620 GCA_036378475.1 Gaiellaceae bacterium | reverse complement strand
CCGAGCCCACCGCTCCAGCGTCTCCCGCTCCTCATCGCTGAGCACGACCTCCGCACGAACCGGCATAACCGCCTCCCATCGTCGTAGCCGAACAAGACGACATTCGGCGGCACACGCCGGGTCCCTGCGGACTAACGACTCAGGTCACTAGTCGACCCGCTGCAGGTAGGCGCAGCGCCGCCGGTCGCCGGGAAGTGGCGAGGGCGCCAGCTTCGCGACGCGGAGGCGTGCCTGTTCAAGCTCGAGCACCTCGCCGACCGCTGGCGGCTCGCCCTCGCGCTCGCGGAGCTCGTAGCCGCTCAGGCTCGAGACGAAGAGCAGGTACCCGTTCTCGGCCATCGGGGCCGCGATCCTACCGCTCGCGCTCGGCGGCGTAGGCGGGCAGAACGACCCGGACCGCGGTGCCGCCGTTGGCGCCCGCGCCGATCGTCACCCGGCCGTTCAGGGTCCGCGCGCGCTCCTCGATCGCCTCGAAGCTTCGCCGGCGCCGCTCGCCCGTGCCGTCGTCGGCGATCTCCGTCGAGATCTGGCCGGCGCCCTGCTCGACTCGGATCGAGATCGTGGTCGGCGGGCCGCGGCGGATCGCCTGGGTGACCGCCTCGCGGATGATCTGGTAGAGGCCGACCTGCGCCTTCTTGGCCAGGTTGCCCGCGGCGTCGAGGTCGAGGTCGATCTGCACCTGATTCGAGAGGCCGACCTGCTCGGCGAACGCGCGAACGGCGGGCGCGAAGCCCTGGTCCCGGAGTACGACCGGCTCGATGTTGAAGGAGAGGTCGCGGAGCGAGCGGATCGTCTCGCGGTGGCGGGTCAGCGCCGAGGCGAGCACGCGCTTGGCGTCCTCCAGCCGCTCGGCGTCGATCGAGCCGATCGCCGCGTCCAGCATCAGGCCGATGCCCGACATTGACTGCACGGGACCGTCGTGGAGGAAGAGCGCGAGCCGGCGCCGCTCGTCCTGCTCGGCCGTGATCAGCTGCTCGGAGAGCTCCGCCCGCTCGGCCTCGCGGATCTTCGCGTCCGCGAGCAGGCGGGCGTTCTCGGCCGCGCGCGCCGCGAAGTCGGCCAGGACCGTGGCGCGGACGACGTCGCCTCGGTCGAAGGGACGGTTCCGCGTCAGTCGCAGCGCGCCGATCTCCTCGCCGTGCACGCGCAGCGGAAACAGGACGACGCGCTCGGCAGGGGCGGCGGTCGGCGCCGAGCCGGCGGGCAGAATCTGGGCGCGCGCGCGAAACAGGCGCTCCGCCTCGCGCCGGGTCTGTTCGAGGATCTCGTCGGCCTCGAGCGTCTGGGCGATCGTGCCCATCGACTCGACGAGCGACTCGAGGAAGCTCGCCGTCGCGGCCAGCTCGCCCTCCGCGGCCCGGTGACGGCGCCGCTCCGCGAAGAGCAGGAGCACGAAGGCGAGCGCGCCCGCCGCCGCGACCGCGCCGGCGAGGCCGACCCAGGCCAGCCACCCCGTCCCGGTCGCGAGCCCGAGCACGGCGAGCACCGCCCAGGCGGCAACGGCCGCGACGAGCAGCGCCGCCCTAGTCGATGATCGCTTCGCGAAGCGCAATCGCGACGGCGTGCGTGCGCGTGTCCGCTTCGAGCTTCGTCAAGATGTGCCTCACGTGGCTCTTGACGGTCTCCTGGCTGATAAAGAGCCGTGAGGCGACGTCGGCATTGGACATCCCGTCCGCCAAGAGCTGCAGGATCTCCCGCTCCCGGCCCGTGAGCATGTCGTCGCGGGCGTCGCCGAGGAAGGCGGGCATCAGCGCCGGGTCGACGAAGCCCTCGCCCGCCACGACCTTGTCGATCGCCTTCAGCAGGGTCTGGTGCGGTGCCTCCTTGAGGATGTAGCCCTTCGCGCCGGACTCTAGGCCCCGGCTCAGCAGGCTGCGCTCGCTGTAGGCGGTGAAGATCAGGACCGCCGTCTCGGGCACCCGCTCGGTCAGGACCTTTGTCGCCTCGAGCCCGTCCATCCCGGGCATCCGCACGTCCATGATCACGACGTCGGGCTTGCGGCGCTCCGCGAGCTGGACCGCGGTCTCCCCGTCGGAGGCCTCACCGACGACGCGGATGTGCGGGGCGCGCGAGAGGGAGAGCCGCAGGCCCTCGCGAACGACCTCGTGGTCGTCCACGATCAGGCACGTGATCTCGTTCCTTCCCTGCCCATTGTCCGCCACGGCTTGCGGATTGTATTCAGAAGTCCGGAAAGCGGCCTAGCCCGTCCCGAGCGCAAGCGCCAGCTGCTCGGCGACGAGGGGCGGCTCGGGCGCGAGCCGGATGGCGCGCCGGTCCCTGACTCCGTACTGCTTGGCAAGCGCCGCAACCTGCGCTCGAACCGGCTTCGACTCCTCTGCGCCCAGGTAGGCGCGCCGCCGGTACAGACGCTCGTAGCGCTCGAGCTCCTCCGGCCAGTCCTGCGCGAGCCGCTCGAGGAAGTGCTCTCTCGTGCCTGGCCGCAGGAAGAGCAGGTTCGTCCAGATGCCGCAGGCGCCGGCCTCGCGGGCGGCCCGCACGACCTCGGCGAGCTGCTCGGGGCGGTCCGAGATCCCGGGCAAGACCGGCGCCATGCCGACGCTCGCCCGCACCCCGGCCTCGACTAGTCGTCGGAGCGCGCGCAGGCGCTGGCTCGGGTGAGCGGTCGAGGGCTCCGTCTTTCGCCAGACCTCCTCGTCGAGCGTCGGGATCGAGAAGGTGACCGAGACCTCGGCCCGCCGCGCCGCCTCGACGAGGACGTCTGTGTCGCGCACGATCAGGGGCCCCCGCGTGATGATCGTGAGCGGGTTTCTCGCCTCGGCCAGGGCCTCGAGGCAGCCGCGGGTCAGGCGGTAGTGCCCCTCGGCCGGCTGGTAGGGATCGGTGGCCGCTCCGATCGCGACCGTCTCGGGCACCCAAGAGCCGCGGGCGAGCTCCCGCCGTAACACCTCGACGACGTTGACCTTGACCCGGATCGAGCGGCCATAGCGCTCATCCGAGGGGCGGTCGGCCCGCCGCTCGAAGGCCCGGACGTAGCAGAACGTGCACCGGTGGACGCAGCCCATGTAGGGGTTCAGCGACCAGCCGAAGGCCATCCCCTTGACGCGGTTCAAGGCGCTCTTACACGGCTGCTCGCGGTACTCCGGGCGCACCACGCCAGTATACGAACAAATGTTCGCATGGGCCCGCAGAGGCGGTCGCTACACTCAGGCGACGACCTTGGACGACGACCCCCCTAGACGTCCGCCCGGGCGGGCCGGGAGATGACCCTTTTCCTTGAGCTGATCGGCGTCGCGGCGCTGATCCTCGTCAACGCCTTCTTCGTCGCTGCCGAGTACGCGCTCGTGACGGCGCGGCGGACGCGAATTCAGGAGCTGGCGGAGAAGGGAAACCGGCGCGCACGCGCGGTGCAGCGAATCGTGGCCGACCCGCCGCGGTTCATCGCGGCGATGCAGCTCGGCGTCACGCTTGCCAGCCTGGGCATCGGAGCGCTCGGCGAGCAGGCGCTGAGCCACGCCTTCGATCCCCTGATGGCGACGATCCTGGCCGTCGTGCTCGCCTTCTTGATCATCACCTTCCTGCACGTCGTGATCGGCGAGCTCGTTCCCAAGGGGGCGGCGCTTCGCTATTCGGAGGGAACGGCACTCGCGGTCTCGACGCCGGTGCGGGGTTTCTTCGTGCTCGCGCAGCCGCTGATCTGGGTGCTCCAGCGCTCCTCCGAGCTGATCCTCCGCAGCCTCGGGCTCGAGCCGCCCGGAGCCGAGGGCGAGGCGCTCTCGGAGGCGGAGCTCCGGATGCTGCTCGGCCGGGCGACCGAGCACGGCGAGATCGAGCTGGAAGAGCAGGAGATGCTCTACAAGGTGTTCGACTTCGCCGACAAGGAGGTCGCCGATGTGATGGTGCCCCGGCCGGAGGTGGTGGCCGTCTCGATCGACCTGCCGCCGGAGGAGTGTCTCGCCGCCGTGATCGAGTCGCCCTTCACCCGCTACCCGGTCTACCGCGGCTCGCTCGACGACATCGTCGGCATCCTCCACGTGCGCGACCTCTTCTCCGCGCTCAACGACCAGGGCTTCGCGAACGTGCACATCGAGCAGCTGCTCCGGCCCGCGTACGTCGTCCCCGAGACGAAGGACCTGGCCGCGCTCCTCGCCGACTTCCGCCACGCGAACTTCCACATGGCGATCGTCGTGGACGAGTACGGGACGATGGCCGGGATCGTGACGCTCGAAGATCTGCTGGAGGAGATCGTGGGCGAAATCGAGGACGAGTTCGACCTCCCGGACGAGTCGGTGGAGCGGATCGACGAAAGCACGATCCGAATCGACGGCACCTTCCCGATCGACGACTTCAACGAGCAGTTCAAGACCGAGCTACCGGTCGAGGACTACCACACGGTCGCCGGGTTCGTGTTCGGCCTCCTCGGCCGCGCCGCCCAGGCCGGCGACGAGGTCGAGGAGAACGGCCTGCGCTTCCGGGTGCTCGAGGTCGAGGGCTCGCGGATCGAGAAGCTCCAGATCCAGTTCGTCGAGCCGCCCCGCCTCGGCGAGGAAGCGCCCGAGGAGCGCGCCGCCGCCGAGGGCTAGCACGCCTGCGCGCGGGCAGGACGCCGCCTGACAGAGCCTTCGTTGTGCTCGCGTTAAGCGGGCGCCGACGAGCGCCAGCAGGACGTATCTTGGGCGGGTAATCGACTCGGAGGCGATATGAAACGATTGACCGCTCTCTCGCTCCTCGCAGGTCTGCTCGTCGTTGCTCCGCATGCGTTCGCGCGCACCGGGAGCCAGGCCTCGACGACCGTGCGCGTCACCGCAAAGGAGTTCAAGTTCACGCTCTCGCGCAAGAGCGCACCGCATGGCGTGGTCATCTTCAAGGTCACGAACAAGGGCAAGATCAAGCACGACTTCAAGATCGCGGGCAAGAAGACGCCCCTGATCGCTGCCGGCAAGTCGGCCACGCTGAAGGTGACGCTGAAGAAGGGCAGCTACAAGTACATCTGCACCGTGCCGACCCATGCCGCGCTCGGCATGAAGGGCACCTTCAAGGTCACCTAGCCAGTTCGAGCTCCTGGATGCGGCCGCCTTCGATCCGGAAGGCGGCCAGCTCCCCGGTTCCCAGCGAGAGGATCAGGTAGGGCCGGCCCTCCCAGAGTCCGATCCGCTCGACGTCGGTTCGGGAGGGGCGAGCCGGGGCGGCGACGTGCGTGTGGAAGACCGCCAGCTCGTAGCCCTCGTCCTCCAGGAACCAGACCTCGGGATCGGCGTCGAGCTCGAACCGGTAGGGCGAGGCGGCGCGGTTTCGACCCCGTTCGTAGCGCTCGGCGCGCCCCTGCGAGAAGACGATGACGCCGCAGGCCTCGTTCGGTAGCTCGGCGCGGCCGTGCTCCTCGAGCGACCGTCTGACCTCCTCGCCGATCACCACCAGAGTTCGGCTTCCATCTCGCGCTCGACCTTGTCCGCGCGGCTGTCCCAAAACGCGGCCGAGAGGTACTTCCAGCCTCCGTCGGCGCAGACTGCGACGACGACGCCTTCGTCCAGCTCCCCGGCCAGCTTGCGCGCCACGTGGACGACCGCGCCCGAGGAGACGCCGGCGAAGATCCCTTCCCGCTCGAGCAGAGCGCGCATCCCCGCCACGGCCTCCGCATTCGAGACGAGGAGCTTGCGGTCGAGCTTCGAGACGTCGAGGATCGGCGGCACGTAGCCCTCCTCGAGCGAGCGCAGGCCCAGCACGGGATCGCCAGGCAGCGGCTCCGCCGCCGCGACGACGAGGTCGGGAAAGCTCTGCCGTAGCGCAGCGCCCGCGCCCATCAGCGTGCCGCCCGTACCGAGGCCGGCAACGAGGACGTCGACGCGGTCGAGCGCCGCCGCGATCTCAGCGCCCGTGCCCTCGAAATGCGCCCTTGGATTGGCGGGATTTCCGTACTGGAAGGGCATCAGGTAGCGGGGCTCGCGCGCGGCCAGCTCCTGGGCGAGCCGGACGGCGCCGTTCGAGCCCTGGTCGCCGGGCGAGAAGACGAGCTCGGCGCCGTAGAGTCGCAGCAGGCGCAGGCGCTCCTCGGTCACATTCTCCGGGATCACGCAGGTGAGGCGGTAGCCCTTCAGCTTCGCGACGAGGGCGAGCGAGATCCCGGTGTTGCCGCTCGTCGGCTCGAGCAGTTCCCGTCCGGGTTCGAGCTCGCCGCGTGCCTCGGCAGCCTCGAGCAGCGAGACGGCGACGCGGTCTTTGATCGAGCCGGTCGGATTCTGGCCCTCGAGCTTCGCGTAGAGCCGGACGCCGGCTTTCGGCGCGAGCCGCCGCAGCTCCACGAGCGGCGTGTTGCCGACGAGGTCGAGTACGCCGCTAACGAGCCGGCTAGCCACCCGCCATGGCGGGCAGCAGAATGACGGTGTCGCTCTCGAGCACGGGCGTCTCGAGGCCCTCGCGCGTGCGGATGTCCTCGCCGCCGACGTAGACGTTGGCGAACTCGAGCTGCTCGCGCAGGCCGGGGAAGCGGGCGGTCAAGTCGTCCAGCAGGTCGCCGACCGTGGCACCGTCGGCGAGCACTTCCCGCTCGCCGCCCGTCTGCGGACGCAGCGTCGGCGGGATCCGGACGACGCTCACGTTCGCACCGGGTTGCAGAACTCGACGTAGTCGACGTAGTCCGTGATCGTGGGACTCTCGCCGCAGACGGGGCACTCCGGGTCTCGCCGCAGCGCCACCTCCGTGAAGGTCGTCGTCTGGGCGTCGAACAGGAGCAGCCGCCCGATCAGCGGCTCCCCGATCCCGAGCGCGAGCTTGATCGCCTCGTTTGCCTGCAGCGAGCCGATCACGCCGGGCAGGACGCCGAGGACGCCCCCCTCGGCACAGCTCGGCGCGAACTCGGGTGGCGGCGGCTGGGGGAACAGGCACCGGTAGCAGGGCCCCTCGTGCGGCTGGAACACCGTCACCTGCCCCTCGAAGCGGAAGATCGAGCCGTGGACGAGCGGGAGCCGGTGGAAGACGGCCGCGTCGTTGACGAGGTAGCGGGTGGGGAAGTTGTCCGCGCCGTCCACGATCACGTCCCAGCCCTCGCCGAGGATCCGCTCGATGTTCTCGGAGGTCAGCTGTTCCTGGTAGGCCCGCACCTCGACGTCCGGGTTGAGCTCGCGCAGCCGCCGCGCCGCCGACTCGACCTTGGCCTCGCCGAGCGAGGCGGTCGAGTGCAGCACCTGGCGCTGGAGGTTCGTCTCGTCGACGACGTCGGCGTCCACGACGCCGAGCCTGCCGATCCCCGCCGCCGCGAGGTAGAGCGCGGCAGGCGAGCCGAGACCGCCCGCTCCGATCAGGAGCACGCGCGAGCGCAGCAGCTTCAGCTGGCCCTCCTCGCCGACCTCGGGGATCAGGAGATGGCGGCTGTAGCGCCTGCGCTGCTCCGGCTCGAGCGCGCCCGCGCTGACCTCGAGCGGGTAGCCGTGGCGCTTCCAGTCGTTGATGCCGCCGGCGAGCGAGACGACGTGCTCGTAGCCGAGCTCCTCGAGCGTCCTCGCGGCAAACGCCGAGCGGCTGCCGGCGGCGCAGTAGGCGACGATCGATCGCGCCTTGTCGCCGACCGCCTGTTCGACCCGCGTCTCGAGCCAGCCGCGGGGGATGTGCAGGGCGCCGGGAATGTGGCCTTCGTCCCACTCCTCTTGCTCGCGCACGTCGAGGAAAAGCGGCGGCTCGGCCGCTGCGTGGAGCTCGCTCGCCTGCTCGGTGTCGACCTCGTCGATCTGGGCCTTCGTCTCTTGGAGAAGGTCGCGGTAGGAACTCATTGCTTTCCAATTTATAGCTTCAGGGCGGAGGCTATCGTCGGATCGTGTCCCCTCGAGCCCGCACCTACGTGATCGTCGCACTCGCCGCGGCGGCCACGGCTGCGCTCGTCGTTGCCACCGTCGCCTTCACCCGCACGAGTAGCGGCCGGCCGGCGCCGCCGCCCGCGCAGGCCCAGCGGCCGGGCGGCCTACCGCGGCTCTTCCTCGACCTCGGTGTCCGGGTCGACCCCGAGGCGCGCGCACTCCGCCGGGCCTCCGCGCTCTACGACGGCCGCCGGCCGGCCGCCGCCGGCTCGATCTTCCGCCGCTACCACTCGGTGCAGGCGCAGGTGGGCGCGGCGTTCGCCCGCTGGCCGAGCGGTACGCTCGCGACGCTGCAGCGGCTTGCCCGCACGCATCCCCGGGATCCCTTCGTCGCCCTGCAGCTCGGGCTGGCGCGGTTCTGGCGCGGCGACCTCGCCGGCGCGACGCAAGCCTGGCGGGCGGCGCTCGCCGCGGATCCGAACTCGGCCTCGGCGCTGCACGCCGAAGACTTCCTGCATCCGAACCTGCCGCTCGGGCGGCCCGAGTTCGTGCCGAGCTTCCCCTTTCCGCCCGGCCTCGCCCGGCTCTCCCCGCCTCGCCAGTTCGCCGCGCTCGCGCGCGCGGCCCGGAGCGGGGGCCCGCGGGCGCGGATCCTGTACGGGGTCGCCCTGCAGCGGCTCGGCGAGCCGCTCTCGGCCGAGCGCGAGTTCGAGGCTGCCGCGGCCGAAGCGCCGGGAAGCCCCGAGGCACTCGTCGCCGCGGCCGTCGGTCGGTTCACGAAGGCGGATCCCGCCCGGGCTTTTTCGCGGCTCGGCCCGCTCGCGAAGCGGTTCCCGCGCTCGCAAACCGTGCGCTTCCACCTCGGCCTGCTCCTCCTCTACATCCGGGACCTGCCGGCGGCCCGCGCCGAGCTCGAACGCGCGCGCCGGGCCGCGCCGCGGACGGTGCTCGGCGAAACGGCGAATACCCTGCTCGTAGCGGCCTCGAGACATTAGGACCGGCGGTCCGAAAAAAGGGCCGTTCGGCCTATGGCGTCCGTCCGCACGCCGTGCAACAGTGCCGCATCTTCACGCAACGGCATTGACCGCCGCAGAAAGCCAAGTAACGTGAGCGAGGGATTTCGGGGAGGGGAGCGGTGAGCACACAAGCCGAGAGGACGCGGCCCGCGACGGTGGCGGAGCTGCTGGGGACGGACGAGGTCAAGGGGCTGCTCGAGGCCGCCAGGCCGACGGGATTTCTGAGTTCGACCGAGATCGCGCTCGCGCTGGACGAGCTCGAGCTCGAGGTCGCGCAGATCGATGATTTCTACCAGGCGCTCGACGAGCTGCACATCGAGGTCGTCGAGGCTGAGGGGGAGGTAGCGGAGGACCGGCTCGAGCCCGAGGCCGAGGCGCGGGAGATCTCGACCGACTCGCTGCAGCTCTTCCTGAAGGACGTCGGCAAGGTCGACCTGCTGACGGCGGCCCAGGAGGTCGAGCTCGCGAAGCGGATCGAGCGGGGCGACCACCGCGCGAAGCAGGAGATGGTCGAGGCCAACCTGCGCCTCGTCGTCTCGATCGCGAAGAAGTACCGAAACCAGGGTCTGCCCTTCCTCGATCTGATCCAGGAGGGGACGATCGGACTCGTGCGCGCGGCCGAGAAGTTCGATCACCGCAAGGGGTTCAAGTTCTCCACCTATGCGACCTGGTGGATCCGCCAGGCGGTCGCCCGGGCGCTCGCCGACAAGGCGCGGACGATCCGGATGCCGGTGCACATCGTCGAGAAGCTGAACAAGATCGTCCGCACCGAGCGAAAGCTCCGGGGTGAGCTCCGGCGGGAGCCGCTGGCGACCGAGATCGCCAGCGAGCTGGAGCTCGAGCCCGACGAGGTGGAGTCGATCCGCCGGAGCTCGCAGCCGCCGGTCTCACTCGAAAAGCCCGTCGGCGACGAGGAGGAGTCCGAGTTCGGGCACTTTCTGACCGACGAGAACGAGGCCCTTCCCGACGAGGTCGCCGAGGAGGAGCTGCGAAAGGCCGCGCTGCGGCGTGTGCTCCAGAGCCTCTCGCCGCGCGAGCGGCGCGTGCTCGAGCTGCGCTACGGCCTCGACGGCGAGCATCCGCGGACGCTGGACGAGGTCGGGCGGACGTTCAACGTCACGCGCGAGCGGATCCGTCAGATCGAGAACCAGAGCCTGAAGAAGCTGCGCGCGCTGGCCGAGGCGCAGATGCTGCGAGACGTCGCGGCGTAAAGGGGGAACGGCAGCCGGCCGCTCGGGGTCGCGGCCGCGCTGGCCGCTCTGCGAGGACGCGTGCATCGCGAGACGCGCCCGCGTGCCGGACCCCTAGACTCCGGCGCCGTGGAGCAAGCCTGGTTCGAAGAGCTGTCCGAGTTCGTCCGCATTCCGAGCGTGAGCGCGGACCCAGAGCGCGCCGGCGACGTCCGCCGGGCGGGCGAGTGGGTGCGCGACTTCGTGCGGGCGGCCGGTGGTGAGGCGGAGCTTCGCGACTGGGCCGGCCAGCCACTCGCCCTCGGCGAGCTGCCGGCTTCGTCCGGACGGAGCGCGGCGCCCACGGTGCTCTGCTACGGGCACTTCGACGTGCAGCCGCCGGCGCCGCTCGAGCTCTGGGAATCCGAGCCCTTCGAGCCCACGCTTCGAGACGGCCGCCTCTACGCCCGCGGGATCGCCGACGACAAGGGGCAGCTCTACCTGCTTTTGAAGGCGGCGGAGGAGCTCAGCCGGGAGGGAGCGCTCCCGGTCAACCTGCGCGTCTGCTGCGACGGTGAGGAGGAGACCGGCGGGCACTCGATCGTCGACTTCCTCGCCGCGGACGATCGCGGCGCGGATGCCTGCGTGATCTTCGACAGCTCGATGCTGCGGCCCGGCGTGCCGCTCTTCAACCTCTCCACGCGGGGCCTCGTCTACTTCCACCTCCGTGTCCAGACCGGTGAGCGTGACCTGCATTCGGGTCTCTTTGGCGGCGCTGCGCTGAATGCGCTCCACGCGCTCCTGCAGAGCCTGCACGGGGTCCTGCCCCGTGAGGGCCGGCTGCCGGAACCGCTTCGGGCGGGAATCGCCGCGCCGACGGGCGAGGAGTTGCAGGGCTGGGCGGAGCTGACCCCCGGCGCCGAGGAACTTGCCGCCCAGGGGGCGCGGCCCGCGGACGAACAGGCCGCCGGGGCCTTCTACCCGCGCACCTGGGCTGAGCCCGCGGTGGACGTGAACGGGATCGAGGGCGGCTCCCCCCGGCTGCAGAAGACGGTGCTGCCGGTCGAGGCGGTGGCGAACTTCTCGGTCCGGCTTGCCCCGGGCCAGGACCCGGAGCAGATCGCGGCCGAGGTCGAGCGGCTCGTCCGCGAGGCGGCGCCCGCGGGAGCCGAGCTCGAGCTGACACGGCTCTCCTCCGCTCCCCCGGGGCTCGTCGAGCCGGACTCCGCAGCCGTTCGGCTCGGGCTCGAGGCCTTTGAGCGAGCCCTAGGCGTTCGCCCGCTGCTCGTTCGCTCCGGCGGCACGCTTCCGATCGTCCCGGCCCTCGCCGAGAAGGGCATTCCGACGATCCTGACCGGGTTCGCGCTGCCGGACTCGAACATTCACTCCCCGAACGAGAACCTCCTGGAGGAGTACGTGCCGCTCGGCGTCAGGGCCGCCCGCGAGCTCTTCACGTCGTTCGGAGCGCTTGGAAGCTAGACGACCGCTGGCACGTCCTCGACGAGCCAGGCATGCCCGAAACGGCTCATCTCGGCGATGATCGGCAGTAGCGCGGCCCCCTTCGACGTCAGTTCGTACTCGACGCGCGGCGGCGACTCCGCGTAGCTGCGGCGCTCAACGATCCCCTCGTCCTCGAGCGCGCGCAGGCGCTCGGAGAGCGTGCGCGGGCTGATCCCAGCGCAGGAGTGCT
>DASUWJ010000017.1:0-10349 GCA_036378475.1 Gaiellaceae bacterium | reverse complement strand
CTTGTAGGCGGTTGTAAGCAGGACTAGCCTCAGGCCGTGATCTGCGCGACCTGTGGGCACGAGGCCGCCGAGCCGTTCAAGTTCTGCCCCGAGTGCGGCAGCCCGGCCACGGCTTCGGAGGCAGCCCGCGAGCTCCGCAAGGTGGTGACCGTCGTCTTCTGCGACGTGACCGGCTCGACCGCTCTGGGCGAGCGCCTCGACTCCGAGTCGCTGCGGAAGGTGATGGAACGCTACTTCGGGGTCGCGCGCGACGTGGTCGAGCGGCATGGCGGAACGGTCGAGAAGTTCATCGGCGACGCCGTGATGGCGGTCTTCGGCGTGCCGAGTGTGCACGAGGACGACGCGTTGCGTGCGGCCCGGGCGAGCTTCGAGCTTCGCGCGCGGCTCGCCGACCTGAACGGCGAGCTCCGCGAGGGGTTCGGCGTCGAGCTGACCGTCCGAATCGGCATCAACACGGGCGAGGTCGTCACGAGCGTCGGCGGCACGCTCGCAACCGGCGACGCCGTCAACGTCGCGGCGCGGCTCGAGCAGGCGGCGCAGCCGGGCGAGATCCTGATCGGCGAGCGGACGCGCCAGCTTGCGGCGGAGGCCGTCGAGCTCGAGCCGTTGCCACCGCTCGACGCCAAGGGGAAGTCCGAGCCGCTCGTCGCCTACCGGCTGCTCGGCCTTCGCGAGGACGCTCCGGCATTCGCACGACGTTTCGACGCGCCCTTCGTCGGTCGGGAATCCGAGCTTGCGCACCTGGAGCAGACGTTCGAGCGCGCGGTGCGCGACCGCTCCTGTCACCTGTTCACCGCACTGGCGCCCGCGGGCATCGGCAAGTCGCGGTTGACCTACGAGTTCCTCGCCACCAAGACCGACGCCACCGTCTTAAGCGGCCGCTGCCTCGCCTACGGAGAAGGGATCACCTACTTCCCGCTCGTCGAGGTGCTCGAGGCGATCGCCGCGGATCCCGACCTCGTCGGCCTGATCGAGCGGGACGCCGACGCGCGACGGATCCTGAACCAGGTGTCGTCCGCCGTCGGCCTCGCCGACGATCCGGCGCTCTCCCGCGAGGAGACGTTCCACGCGGTCCGGCAGCTCTTCGAGACGATCGCCGCCGCGCGGCCGCTGATCGTCGTCTTCGACGACCTGCACTGGGCCGAGCCGACCTTCCTCGACCTCGTCGATTACGTCGTCGACTGGAGTCGCGAGGCACCGATCTTCCTGCTCTGCCTGGCCCGGCCGGACCTGCTCGACGCCCGCCCCAGCTGGGCAGGCGGCAAGCTCCACGCGACAACGACGCTGCTCGAGCCCCTGTCGGCCGAGGAGTCGGAGACGCTGATGGACAACCTCGTCGCCGGCGTGAGCCTCTCGAGCGCGATGCGGCGGCGGATCGCGGACACCGCCGAAGGCAACCCGCTGTTCGTCGAGCAGATGCTGGCGCTGATCGCCGCGGACGGCGGCGACGGCGAGCTCGAGGTGCCGCCGACGATTCAGGCGCTGCTCGCGACGCGCCTCGAGCAGCTTCCGACACCCGAGCGAGTGGCCGCCGAGCGGGCCGCCGTCGTCGGCAAGGAGTTCTGGCGGGCGGCGCTCGTCGAGCTCGGGGGCGAGCCCGGCGCGCTGCCGCCGCTCGTCCGCAAGGAGCTGATCAGGCCACACCGCTCGCTGCTCTTCCCGGGCGAGGAGGCCTTTCGCTTCCGCCACCTGCTCATCCGCGACGCGGCCTACGAGAACATGCCCAAGGAGCTGCGCGCGAAGCTGCACGAACGCTTTGCGCAGTGGCTCGAGCAGAGCCGCAGCGAGTACGACGAGATCGTCGGCTACCACTTCGAGCAGGCATACCGGCTGCGCGAGCAGCTCGGGCCGATCGACGACAATGCCCGCGAGCTGGCGTTGCGCGCGGGGCAGCTGCTCGGCCGCGCCGGTCACCGCGCCTACGAGCGTGGAGATCTTCCCGCCGCGGCCAATCTGCTCGGACGCGCGACCGCGCTTCTCCCCGACTCAGACCGCTTGCGCCTCGGCCTGCTCGTCCAGCTCGGGTACGTGCTGAAGGATGGCGGAGAGCTCGAGCGCTCGAAGTCCGTCTTTGCATCTGCATCCCAGCGCGCGGTGGAGCTGGGAGACAGAGCGACGGAGATCCGCGCGCGGATCGGCGACCACTGGACGAGTGCCCAAATCGGCGGCGGGACGACGGGCGACTGCCGCCCCGTCGCGCGCGAGCTCGAAACCCTGGAAGAGCTCCGTGACGAGGTCGGGTTGGCCGAGGGCTATGCAGTCCTCGCAGCCTTCCAGGCCTGGGCGGGCCAGTCCGAGGCCGCGTCCCGCTCGTTCGACCGTGCGATCGAGCACGCGCGAAGCGCGGGCAGCCGCCGGCTCGCCACGATATCGATCGGCTTTCAGGTGATGCTCGAGGCGTGGGGTCATCTCCCCGCGGAGGCAGGCCTCCGGCGCTGCGATGAGCTGCTGGCAGAGCATGGCGGCACCGCGACGGAGGCGTTTATCCGCGCCGCGCGGAGCAACTACCTCTCATTCCTCGGCCAGGCAGACGACGCCTCTGCCGAGGTCACACAGTCTCTTGCGATCCACCGTGCTCGCGCAGCCTGGCGACATCGATCGCGCGGACGAGCTCTCGCGCGAGGCTGTCGCGATCACCGCCGAGACGGATTGGCACCGGCAGCACGCCGAGGCGCTCGAGGGCCGGGCGGAGGTCCTGCAGCTGGCCGGGCGTGCAGAGGAAGCGGCGCAGGCGCTGCACGAGTCGAGCGAGTTCTACGAGCGAAAGCAGTCCCGCCCCGACGCGCAGAGAGTGAGGGCGAAGCTCGAGGCGCTCGCCTCGTAGGTTGCTCATTTTTCAGCGGAGTCCAGGCGCAAAGGCCTGCAAAGAGGCTCTCAGGCAGCGGGCCGGACGAAGAGCCCGGCGGCCGCCTTCTCGCCGATCGCCTTCTCCGTGCCGTCGATCCTGACCGTGAACTGGCCCGCGGCCGGCTGCGCCGAGCGGAGCTCGAGCTCCGTGCCCGGAACGAGGCCCTCGTCGTAGAACCAGTGCAGGAGCTCGCCGTCGTGCTCGGCCAGGCGGATGACCGTGGCGTGGACCGGCGGCTCGAGGTCGGCGAGCGGGGCCAGATCGCGGTTCTCGGCGCGCTCGGCGTCGGGATCGACGGGCCAGCCGTGCGGGCAGCGGTCCGGATGGCCGAGTTTCTCCTCGATCCGCTCGACCATCTCGTCCGAGAAGGTGTCGCCGAGCTGGTCAGCGTGCACGTGGGCCTCGGCGGCGGTATAGCCCATGAAGTCGGTCAGGAGCCGCTCGATGATCCGGTGCTTGCGGACGACCTTCTCGGCGCGTTCGCGCCCGCTCGCGGTCAGGATCGCCTCCTTCTGCTCGCCGCGCTCGACCAGGCCCTCGGACTCGAGGCGCTTCAGCATCTCGCCGGCCGAGGCCCGGGAGACGCCGAGCATCTCGGCGACGCGGGAGGCGAGCGTGGGGTTTCCGGACGAGCGGGGGCGGTACTCCCCGATCGGAAAGGCGAGGAAGTAGATCGTCTCCAGGTACTCATCGACCGAATGTCCCTGCGCCATGGCGCCCAACTGTACTGGCCGTTCTTGTAAGGTGAGCCTTACACGCTGATGTCAAGCGCACAGACCTTGCTCCTCGGCGCGATCGCCGGCCTGACGATCTTCCTCGGCCTGCTGCTCGGGCGCATGTCGGGGCTCTCCGCGAGCGTCAAGGCGTTCTTCAGCGCGACCGCGACGGGCATCCTGCTCTTTCTCTTCTGGGACGTGCTGAGCCAGGCGGTGTCGCCGGTCGAGGCGGCGCTTCGGGCCCGGACCTGGGGCCACCTGAGCGGCGTCGCCGCGATCGCGCTCGTCGGCTTCGCGGTCGGCCTGTTGAGCCTCGTCTACTACGACACCTGGATCAAGGCGCGGCAGCGGCGCGCGATGCTCGGGCCGGGGGCCGCCTCGGTGGCCGAGTTTTCGCGGCCGCCGGGGCTCTCTGCGGCACAGTGGCTGTCCGTTTTCATCGCGACCGGGATCGGCCTGCACAACTTCTCGGAGGGGCTCGCGATCGGGCAGTCCGCGGCGCGCGACCTGAAAAGCCTCGCGCTCGTCCTCGTGGTTGGCTTCGGCCTGCACAACGCGACCGAGGGCTTCGGGATCGTCGGGCCGCTCGCGGGCGAGGCCGAGCGGCCGAGCTGGCGCTTCCTGGGGCTGATGGGCCTGATCGCCGGCGGGCCCACGTTTCTCGGCACGGTCGTCGGGCACGCCTGGGCGAGCCAGGACGTCTCGATCGCCTTCTTTGCCCTGGCCGCGGGATCGATCCTCTACGTCGTGATCGAGCTCCTGAACGTCTGCCGGACGTTCAGCTCGAAGAAGCTCACGGTCTGGGGGATCCTGCTCGGGATCACGCTCGGGTTCGCGACCGACTTCATCCTGGTCGCGGCCGGCGTCTGAGCGCGACCCGCGGCGGCCCCGCTCCCTTGCCTGCCGAGGCGACGGCTAGGCTCGCTCGGTGCCGCGCTATGCGACCGTCTATCCCCTCGTCACCACCCGCGCCCTCGCCCGGCCCTTCACCTACGAGCTGAGAGACGGCGCGGCCAAGGGTGCCGTCGTCACGGTTCCGCTCGGACGCTCGCGGCGGCGAGGGGTCGTCGTCGAGCTCGTCGACGAGGCCCCGGCCGGCATCGAGCCCGTCCCGATCGACGCCGTCGTCGACGAACTGCCGGCCGCGCTCGTCGACCTGGCGCTCTGGGTGGCCGACTACTACGGCTCGACGCCCGGACGCGCGCTCGAGCTGATCGCCCCCCTGAAGCGAAAGCGCCGCCAGGCCCAGGCACCGCCCCCGCCCGGGGAGCGGCAGCCGCTCCCGGGTGAGGCAACACCTGCGGAGCCGACGCCCGAGCAGGCCGCCGCGCTGCGCCGGATCGAGGCGGCGCTCGAGCGGGACGGCGGCCATTTCCTGCTCTACGGCGCCACCGGCAGCGGCAAGACCGAGGTCTACCTGCGGGCCTGTGCCGCCGCGCTCGCCCGCGGCAAGACGGCGATCGTGCTCGTACCCGAGATCGCGCTGACGCCGCAGGCGCTCGGGCGCTTCCGCGCCCGCTTCGGCGAGGGGATCGCGCTCTTGCACTCCGGCCTGACCGAGGCCGAGCGGCGCGACGAGCGCGAGCGAATCGCTCGTGGCGAGGCTCGCATCGTCGTCGGTGCCCGCTCGGCGGTCTTCGCGCCGCTACACGAGGTCGGGGTGATCTGCGTGGACGAGGAGCACGACGCCTCCTACAAGCAGGAATCCGATCCCCGCTACGACGCGCGTACGGTGGCGGCGAAGCGGGCGGCGCTCGAGGGCGCCGTCGCGATCTACGGCAGCGCGACGCCCCGGCCCGAGAGCTGGCAGCGGCTCGAGCGCCTCGACCTCGGCGGGCGGCTGGGCGGCCCGCTGCCGCCGGTACGGGTCGTCGACCTGCGGCGGGAGGCCGGCTATCCGCTCTCGGCTCCGCTCCTGGCGGCGCTCGGGTCGGTCGCCGAGCAGGGAGGCAAGGCGATCCTGCTCCTGAACCGCCGCGGCATCGCGCCGGCACTCCACTGCCGCGCCTGCGGGGCGACGATTCGCTGTCCGCTCTGCGACGTCGCGCTCGTTCTGCACGGCGACGAGCGCCTGCGCTGCCACCACTGCGGTCATGCCGAGCCGGCACCCGAGAGCTGTCCGGCCTGCCGTTCGCTCGAGCTGGCGCGGATCGGCGCGGGCACTCAGAAGCTCGAGCGCGAGCTCGCCGCGCGAGTCCCCGAGCTCGTCCCGATTCGCCTCGACGCGGACACGACGCGCAAGCCGGACGCGCTCGCCGCGGCCCTGCGGCGCTTTGCCGAAACCGAGCAGGCCGTGTTGCTCGGGACGCAGATCGTCGCGAAGGGGCACCACTTCAGCGGCGTTGCGCTCGCCGCCGTGATCGACGCCGACACGGGGCTCGGCGTCCCGGACTTTCGCGCCGAGGAGCGCACCTTCCAGCTCCTGACGCAGCTGGCCGGGCGCAGCGGCCGCGATGCGCCGGGACGGGTGCTCGTGCAGACGTTCCAGCCGGATGCGCGCCCGATCGAGCTGGCCGCGCGGCACGATGTGCCCCGCTTTCTCACCGGCGAGCTCGAGCGGCGCCGTGAGCTTCGCTACCCGCCCTTCGGCCATCTCGTTCGGATCGTCGTCGCCGGCCCCGATGCCGAGCAGGCGATCCGCGCGCTCGCAGAGGTCCGGGCCGGGCTGCAGGGGGCGGAGGTGCTCGGGCCCGCGCCCCTCTACCGCCTGCGCGGCCGCCACCGGGCCCAGCTCGTGGCCAAGACCGAGGAGCCGAGGCGGATCTCGACCCGCGCGGCGCAGCTGCTCGCGGCGGCGGCACCGGCGCTGCGGCGGGCGGGCCTGACGGCCGTCGTCGACGTCGACCCCCAGCAGCTCTGACGGCCTACACTCAGGGACGTGGCGGAGGAGCACGGAGAGGTCCGAGAGGAGAAGCTCGATCCCGAGCGCGAGGCGCGGCGGCGGCTGGCGCTGGCGCAGATCCGCCAGTATCCGGATCCGGCCCTGCGCATGCGCGCGCGCGAGGTCGAGAGCTTCGACGACGATCTGCGCCGGCTGGTCGAGCGGATGACCGCGCTGATGCAGGATGCGAACGGCGTCGGGCTCGCCGGCACGCAAGTTGGCACCCTGCAGCGCCTCTTCGTCTTCCAGCCAACGCCCGAGGACGTGGCCCGTGCGGTCGCCAACCCGGAGCTCGTCGGGGCCTCGCAGGAGACGGTGACGGACGATGAGGGGTGTCTCTCGCTCCGCGGCGTATCGGTTCCGGTCGAGCGTCCCGCCCGGGTGAGGATCCGGGGCAGAGACGAGCGCGGCGAGGAGATCGAGCTCGAACTCGAAGACCATGCCGCACGCGTCGTGCAGCACGAGCTCGACCACTTGGACGGGATCCTGATCCTCGACCGGACGACGGCCGAGGCACGGCGAGAAGCGCTGGGGATTCTCAGGCCGATCCCCCTCCTCGGCGCGCTCGCGTAGGTGCCGCGGCTCGCCGTCGCAGCGACGGCGCCCTTCGGAGCCAGCGTGCTGGCGGGACTCGCCGACCGGTACGAGCTCGAGTACCTGCTGACCCGTCCCGACCGACCGCGGGGGCGGGGGCGCCGGCTGGCGCCGCCGCCGGCGAAAGAGGTGGCCGAGCGGCTCGGAATCGAGGTGCGGCAGCCGGAGCGCCTCGAGCCGGACTTCGATCCCGGGGTCGAGATCGTGGTCGTTGTCGCCTACGGGCTCCTCGTTCCCGCGGCGCTCCTGGCACGGGCCCGCTGGCTGAACGTGCATCCCTCCCTGTTGCCGCGCTGGCGCGGGGCCGCGCCGGTCGAGCGCGCGCTGATGGCGGGCGACGAGGAGACGGGCGTGTCGATCATCGAGCTCGCCGAGGAGCTCGACGCCGGGCCGATCGCTGCGCAGCGCTCGTTTCCGGTCGGCGCCGAGGACGATGCCGGCGTCGTCTTCGAGCGTGCCGCGGCGCTCGCACCCGATCTGGTCGAGGAGGCACTCCGCCAGGAGCAGTCAGTGCCTCAGCCCAACGCCGGCATCACCTACGCCGAGAAGATCCGGCCTGCCGACCGCGAGCTCGACTGGTCCCGGCCGCCCGAGGAGCTGCACAACAGGATCCGGGCACTCTCGCCCCACATCGGCGCGCGCGCCGAGCTCGACGGCCAGCCGCTGATCGTCTGGCGCTCGCGGCTCGCCGGCGAGCGGCTCGAGCTGCTCGAGGTCCAGCCGGAGGGGCGCCGGCGGATGAGCTACGAGGAGTATTTGCGAGGACGCCGCTAGCGTGGTTCGGTGGTCGAACCGCGAGCTCCAGTAAGCCCGGGTCGCCGCGCGGCCTTCGAAGTCGTTCTGCGGGTGTTCGAGCAGGGGGCCTACACGGACCGGGCGCTCCGCGGGGCGGCCGCCGGGCTCGAGCGGCGTGACCGCGCGCTGGCACAGCGGCTCGCCTACGGGACGATCCAGCGGATGCGGACGCTCGACTACGCGCTCGAGGAGCTCGGGCGCCGGCCGGTGCGAAAGCTCGACCCTCCCGTCCGCGCTGCGCTTCGCCTAGGCGGCTACGAGCTGGCCTTCCTCGAGACGCCGCGCCATGCGGTCGTCAACGAGGCGGTCGAGCTCGTGCGCACGAGCGGTCTCGAGCGGGCGGTCTCCTTCACGAACGCGGTACTGAGGCGCCTCGCCGAGGGGATCGGAGCCCTCCTCGCGGCGCTGCCCGAGGGTGCGCTCAAGCACTCCTACCCCGACTGGATCGAGCGCGTCTGGACGAGAGATCTCGGCCGGGAGGCCGCGCTGGCGCTGATGCGCGCGCAGAACGAGCCGGCCGAGACGGTCGTCCGGCTCGTCCGCGGCGAGCCCCCGGGCGAGCCGACCGAGATTCCGCATGCCTTCAGGGTGGCCCGAGTCGACGAGTCGGCGCTGGCCGAGGGGCGACTCTGGCCGCAGAGCCGCGGCTCGCAGCTGGCCGGTCTGTGCGTCGGCTCCAGAGCGGACGAGCGGACGCTCGACCTCTGCGCGGCGCCGGGCGGCAAAGCCACCCAGCTCGCCGGCGCGGTCACCGCGGTCGAGCGACATCCGGGGCGAGCAGAGGAGCTGCGCGAGCACTGCGAGCGCCTCGGGGCGAGCAACGTGACCGTCGTCCTCGCGGATGCGCTCGAGCTGCCGGACGAGCTACGCGACTACGACCGAGCGCTCGTCGACGCCCCCTGCTCGGGCCTCGGCGTCCTGGCCTCGCGGCCCGATCTTCGCTGGCGCGCGAAGGCGCTGCCAGAGCTGCAGCTCGCCCTCCTGCGAACGGCGGTCGAGCGGGTCCGGCCCGGCGGCTCGATCGTCTACTCCGTCTGCACGATCAACGCCGAGGAGAACGAGGCGGTCGTCGATGCGCTCGGGCTCGAGGCCGAGTCGCTCGGAGCCGAATGGCCCCGCTTCGCCCATCCACACCGGCCGGAGTTCCTGCTCACGCT
Source organism: Gaiellaceae bacterium (assembly GCA_036378475.1). GTDB lineage: Bacteria > Actinomycetota > Thermoleophilia > Gaiellales > Gaiellaceae > 13-2-20CM-68-14. The sequence goes on along the minus strand of DASUWJ010000017.1, from coordinate 1,358 downwards.
GCCCCACCGGGACGGGACTTCGGGCTTCTTCATCGCCCGCCTTCGAACTTAGACTCCGGCCGATGCCGTGGTCTGAGTGGGTCCGAACGGTCGAGATCGAGCCCTCGCTCTACTCGGCCGACTTCTCCCGGCTGGGCGAGCAGATCCTCGTCCTGATGCGCGCCGGCGTCCGCATCTTTCACTTCGACGTCGGCGATGGCTACTTCGTCCCCCCGATCACGATTGGACCGGTCGTGCTGCAATCGATCGCGCCGATCATCCACGGCGAGGGCGGAGTCGTCGACTGCCACCTGATGATCTTCCACCCCGAGCGGCACTTCGAGGCGCTCGCCGACGCCGGCGCCGACAGCGTCACCGTCCACGTCGAGGCCTGTCAGGACCTGCCGCTCGTCGTCCGCTCTGCGCGGGAGCGGAAGCTGCAGGTGGGTCTGGCCTTCAATCCCGAGACCGACCCCCGGGCTGCCGCCGGCTCTGCGAATCACGTCGGTGTCGACTTCGTCCTCTGCATGAGTATCCACCCGGGCTACTCGGGGCAGGAGTTCATGCCCGAGGCGATCGACCGGGTTCGGGCCGTGCGCGAGCTGCTCCCGCCGAGCGTGCTGATCCAGGTGGACGGCGGCATTGGCCCCAAGAACATCCGCGAGCTGACCGAGGCCGGCGCGAGCATGCTCGTCGCCGGTACGTCGATCTTCGGGCGCGAGGATCTGCCGCGCGCCTATCGGCGGCTGGTACAAGCACTGGCGTGAACTGGCTGGAGCGGGCGCTCGAGCTCGCGGAGCGTGGCCGCGGCACGACGCAACCGAACCCGATCGTCGGCGCGGTGCTCGTGCGCGAGGGCGAGGTGGTGGGGGAAGGCTGGCACGAGCGGCACGGCGAGCCACACGCCGAGGCGCACGCCCTCGCGGCGGCGGGCGAACGGGCCCGGGGGGCGAGCCTCTACGTGACGCTCGAGCCGTGCGCGGGCCAGGGCGCGACGGGACCCTGTGCTCAGGCGGTGATCGAGGCCGGGGTGGCGCGAGTCGTGATCGGAGCGCGCGACCCGAATCCGCGGGCGGCCGGCGGCCTCGAGCAACTGGCCCGGGCGGGCATCGAGGTGGAGCTGGCCGAGGGCGAGCCCGCCTTCCGCGCGCGCCAGCAGAACGAGGCCTGGCGGACGTGGATCACGAAGGGGCGCCCCTTCGTCACCTACAAGGCGGCGATGACGCTCGACGGACGCCTGACCATCCCCGGCTCCCGCTGGATCTCGGGCGAGCCGAGCCGGGAGCTCGTGCACGAGCTCAGGGCCGCCGCCGACGCGGTCGCGGTCGGGATGGGGACGGCCAGGGCCGACCGGCCCCGCCTGACTGCGCGTGGAACCG
>DASUWJ010000016.1:0-12294 GCA_036378475.1 Gaiellaceae bacterium | reverse complement strand
CGGCGCCCTCAGGCACCGCCCTTAGCCCTGTTCGATCAACTCGATCCGGTAGGAATCCGGGTCCCGGACAAAGCAGAGCCGGGAGCCGCCTGCTCTGACCGTGTAGGGCGGCCGCTCCGGCTCGATTCCCTGCGCCGCGAGCCCGGCCAGGGTCGCGTCGAGATCAGCGACCGTGACGGCGATGTGTCCGTACCCCGTGCCGAGCTCGTAACCACCCTCGGGGACCTCGAAGTTGTAGGTCAGTTCGAGCCGCTCGGCATCGCCCGGTAGCCCCATGAAGATGTTGATCGCCTCGTCTCTGATCGGCAGCTCGCGGCGCTTCTCGAAGCCAAGCGCCTCGTAGAAGACGACCGAGCGCTTCGGGTCGGTGATCCGGTAGCAGGTGTGGGCCAGCTCCATCGGAGCCACATTCTGCCGCAGCGATCGTGAACGCGCTCAGGGCTCGAGATCCTCTCGCACCAAGCCGTAGAGCACCCCGTCCACCCAGTCGCCGTGGCGCCAGTACGCACGGCGGCGCAGGCCCTCGCGCCGGAACCCCGCGCGCTCGGCATGGCGCTGGGCCCGCTTGTTGAAACCGTAAATCTCGAGCTCGAGCCGATGGTAGTCGAGCTCGAAGAGGAGGTGGCGCTGGAGAAGCCGCGCCGCGGCATCCGAGAGATGCCGCCCGCGGAACTTCGGATCGATGGCCAGGTTGCCGAGGTGCGCGATCCGCGAACGACGGTTCGCAAGCTCGAAGCCGAGCAGACCCGCAGCCCGCCACTCGTCGCGCTCCCGCACCTCGACGATCAGGCGACCGAAGTCCCGAGGCTCGCGCAGCGAGCGCTCGATCTCCTCCAGGAGACCGTCTCGATCGCGGGGCCGCGCTCCCGCGAGATAGGGCTCGACATCCTCGTGGGTCGTCAGCGCGAGCAGAAACTCGACGTCGGCGGGCTCGGCCCGACGGAGGCGGAGTCCGTGGCCCTCGTCAATCGTCAAGGCGAGGGAGCGGCCACCGGCTGGCGCCGCGGCACTCGCACCGCGCCGGAGCCGACCGCAACGCCACCGAGGATCAGCACCAGCCCGGCTAGCTCCTCCAGGGTCAGCGGCTCCCCCAGGAGCAACATTCCGTAGAAGAGCGCGGTCACGGGCAGCAGGTAGGTGACCAGGCTCACCCGCGCGGCCCCGTCGCTGCGCAGGACGCGGTAGAGGAGGATCTGGGCGACAGCCGTGCCAAGCACCGCGAGCGCGAGCAGCGAGCCCGTCTCCTTCCAGCCGGGGACGTGGGAGGGCAGCTGGGCCAGGCCCAGCGGAACGAGCACGATCGCTCCCCCGAGCATCGACGCGGCCGCGAGACCGAGACCTCGCGTGTGCGTGACCAGTCGCTGCGCCCAGAGGCTGCCGATTGCGTAGGCGACCGAGGCGACGACGACGGCCAGCGTCCCAGCGGCGCCCCACCAGCCGCCGCGAGGGTGGACCCCGGCGAGGACACCGACTCCGACGAGCCCGAGCAGGAAGCCAGCCAGCCGGAGGCCCCGGACGCGCTCGCTCGGCTGGAAGCGAAGCGCGAGCAAGACGACGAAGATCGGCATCGAGGCATTGGCGATCGCGGCCACGCCCGAGTCGATGTGCTTCTCGCCCCACGCGATCAGCGTGAAGGGGATCGCGCCGTTGACGACGCCGAGCGCGTACGCCTGCCAGCCGAGCCCGCGCAAATCGGCGACTGCGCTGCGAACGCCTCGCCGCGCGGCGAGCACCACCAAGACGACCGAGGCTGCGATCACCAGGCGAAGCAGGATCATCGTCGCCGGCGCGAAGGCGCGGTCGGCGACCTTGATGAACATGTACGAGGCTCCCCAAAGCGCGGCCAGCGCGCCGATGTAGAGGACGTAGGAGCGGGACATCGGATCGAACCGAGGCTACCCGCCGACGACGGTCGCTCGCCGGGCCCGCCCGAGGCGGAGCGCCCCCGAACCGAGCGCCACGCCGGCGAGGACGAGCGCAAGCCCGCCGACACCCGCAGCGGTCACCGGCTCGCCCAAAAGCACGGCGCAGTAGAAGAGTGCGAACACCGGCACGAGATGCGCGCCGGCCGAGGTGAGAAGCGGCGAGGTGTGCCGCAGGCGCCGGCCCGTGTAGAGGGCCGCCGCCGCGTAGCAGACCGCGGCGAAGACGACGGCCAGCCCAGCCAGAATCTGCCCGCGCGGCTGCGCGCCGACCAGCAAGGCGACCCCTGCCAGCCCGACGATGAGACCGCCAAGCCGCGAGCCGCTGACACGCTCGTCACGACTGAAGCGGAGCGCGAGCAGTGCGGCAAAGAGCGGTGCCGATGCCTGGATGATCGCGGTTAGACCGGAGTCGATCCGCGTCTCGGCCCAGGAGATCGCGAAGATCGGGATCGCCGAGTTGAGCAGGCCCGTCACGACCAGGGGCCTGGCCGCCGCCCGGAGCTCGCGCAGGGCGCGCCGGACCCCGATCTTGACGACGACGAGCGTCAGGGCGCCGAGCGCCATCCGGAAGCCGACGAGGGTGATCGGGTGCAACTGGCGGTCGCCGACCTTGATGAACATGAACGAGGCGCCCCAGAGCGCCGCGAGCCCGAGCAACATCGCGAGGTGGCGCCTGCTCACGGGAGCTGAAACGCGGCCGCGGCGTGTCCTGTGAGGTGGTTAGACTCAACCGCCTGACGCCGGTAGCGGAACAACCGCTTCATCGCGCCCTCGGGCTGACGGACGGCGAGCTGCACCGCATCTGCGACCTGCTCGGCAGGGAGCCGAACCAGTTCGAACTCGCGGTCTTCTCGCTGCTTTGGTCCGAGCACTGCGGCTACAAGCACTCGGCCCGCTTGCTGAAGCGCCTGCCCTCGAGTGGCGCGCGCGTGCTTCAGGGCCCGGGCGAAAACGCCGGCGTGGTCGAGATCGGCGAGGGCCTCGCGGTCGCCTTCAAGGTCGAGAGCCACAACCATCCGAGCGCGGTCGAGCCGTTCCAGGGCGCCGCGACCGGGGTCGGCGGCATCCTGCGGGACATCGTCGCGATGGGCGCGCGCCCGATCGCGCTTCTCGACGGCCTCAGGTTCGGATCCCCGGACCACCGCTTCTCGCGCGCCGTCGCCGGGATCGGCCAGTACGGAAACTGCGTCGGCGTCCCCACGGTGGGCGGCGAGGCCGTCTTCGACGAGGCGTACGAGCACAACTGTCTGGTCAACGCAATGTGTGTCGGATTGCTTCCGGTCGAGCGGCTGACGAGGGCGGCGGCGAGCGGGACGGGGAACCTACTCGTCCTCTTCGGGGCGACGACCGGTCGGGACGGTATCGGCGGCGCGAGCGTGCTTGCGAGCCAGGAGCTCGGCGAGGGGGCTGAGGAGAAGCGGCCCTCGGTCCAGATCGGAGATCCCTTCACCGGCAAGAAGCTGATCGAGTCCGCGCTCGAGCTGGCCGGACACGAGCTCGTTGTCTCGCTCCAAGACTGCGGCGCCGCCGGACTCGCCTCGGCGCTCGCCGAGATGGCCCGAGCCGGTGTCGGGGTCGACGTCCAGCTCGACCGCGTACCGCTGCGCGAGACCGGGCTGGCGCCGTGGGAGATCATGATCTCGGAGAGCCAGGAACGGATGGTCGCAGTCGTCAGGCCCGAGCTCCTGCACCAGGTCGAGGCCGTGCTCGACAGGTGGGAGCTTCGACACGCGGTCATCGGTGAGGTCACGGCGTCGAGCGAGCTTCGCTGCTTCTACCGCGGCGATCTCGAGGGTTCGATCCCGGCCAGCTTCCTGACGGACGAGTGCCCGCGCTACGAACTCGAACAGGAAGCCCAGACAGCCCGCACGGCGCGCGCAGTCGCTCCGGCGAATCTCGAGAGCAAGGCCTGGATCTACGAGCAGTACGACCAGCTGGTCCAGTCCCGCACGCTGCGGCGGCCCGGGCTCGACGCGGCGGTGCTCCGGCTCTCGCCCGGCTTCCGCGGACTGGCCGTCTCCCTCGACGGGCCGCGGCTCGGGGTGGCAGGGCCGTTCGAGGCCGGTGCGGGCGCCGTGTTCGAGGCGGCACGCAACGTCGCCTGCGCCGGCGGCGAGCCGCTCGCGCTGACCGACTGCCTCAACTTCGGCAACCCGGAGAAAGCGGAGATCGGCTGGGAGCTCGCACAGGCGGTCGAGGGCATCGCGCAGGCCGCCGAGGCACTCGGCATCCCGGTCGTCTCGGGCAACGTCTCGCTCTACAACGAGAGCGACGGGGTCCCGATCCCGCCCACGCCTCTAGTCGGCTGTCTCGGCCTGATCTCGGACGTCCGTGAGGTTCCCTCGCGCTGGCGAGCCGGTGACGCGCTGCTCCTCGCCGAGGCGGGCGAGACGCTTGCAGAGCAGGCCGCCCTGGTCGGCTTCCTCTGGCGCTCGGCCCCACTGCTCTCGCTCGCGCACGACGTCGGCGAGGGCGGGCTCGAGCTCGCGCTGCGCGAGGCGGCCGCCTGGTGCGGCCTCGCGGCTCGCGTCAAGGCGCGGGAGGCGCCGTTCGGCTCCGTCGTCCTCGCCTGCCCGCCCGCCAGCGTCGAGCGCCTTGCCTGGGACGGCCTGCGCGTGCTCGGGGGCGTCGGCTGATGTGCGGCGTCTTCGGCATTCGCTCGCAGGAGCGAGACGTCGCCCGGGTCAGCTACTTCGGCCTCTTCGCCCTCCAGCACCGCGGTCAGGAGTCGGCCGGGATCGCCGTCTCGGACCGGGGGCGGCTCACGGTGCTGCGGGACATGGGCCTCGTCACCCAGGTCTTCACCGAGGAGAAGCTGCGCGGACTGCGGGGGGACGTCGCGATCGGCCACGCCCGCTATTCCACGACCGGCTCCACGGACTGGGCGAACGCCCAGCCGCTGATCCACCACGGTCGCGCCCGTACGGTCGCGCTCGGCCACAACGGCAATCTCGTCAACGCCTCGGAGCTGCGCGAGCAGCTGGCGCAAGACGGAGTCACGCTCGCCTCGACCTCCGACACCGAGGTGATCGCCGCTCTGATCGCCAATGACCCTGCGCCCCTGCAGCAGTCGCTCGCCACGACGATCGCACGGCTGGACGGAGCCTTCTCGGTCACCGCGCTCGCGGAGGGCAAGCTGATCGGCTTCCGCGACCCACACGGCTTCCGCCCCCTCGTCCTCGGGTCGCTCGGAGACGACTGGCTCGTCGCCTCGGAGACGTGCGCGCTCGACCTGGTCGGCGCCGAGTTCGAGCGGGAGGTCGGGCGGGGCGAGGTGATCGTGATCGACGAGGCGGGCTGCCACTCCATCCAGGCCGTACCCGAGGCGAACGGCGGCGACCTCTGCATCTTCGAGTTCTTCTACCTCGCCCGCCCCGACACCCGTCTGGCCGGGGTCGAGGTGCACGGAGCGCGTCTGCGGATGGGCGAGCGCCTGGCCGAGGAGGCCCCGGTCGAGGCGGACCTGGTGCTGCCGATCCCCGACTCGGGTACGCCGGCGGCGATCGGCTTCGCGCGGGCGACCGGGATCGACTTCAGCGAGGGCGTGATCAAGAACCGCTACGTCGGCCGGACCTTCATCCAGCCCGACCAGGGACTGCGCGAGCAGGGCGTGAAGCTCAAGTTCAACCCGCTGGCGGAGGTCAACGGCAAGCGCGTCGTCGTCGTCGACGACTCGATCGTGCGCGGAAACACGACCCGCCAGATCGTGGCGATGCTGTTCGAAGCAGGCGCCGCCGAGGTGCATCTCCGCATCTCCTCGCCCCCCGTCGTCTCACAGTGCTACTACGGCATCGACCTCGCCGAGGAGGAAGAGCTGATCGCCGCCAAGCTGACGGTCGAGGAGGTACGGGAGCGGATCGGCGCGACCTCGCTCGCCTACCTGTCCCTGGCCGGGCTGCAGGCCTCGACCCGCAGGCCCGAGACCTCGTTCTGCCGCGCGTGCCTCACGCGGGACTACCCGACGGCGGTCCCGCGCGAGGCCACGAAGCTGCGCTTCGAGCAGACTCCTGCCTAGGCCTCGAGCACGCGGCTCGCTTTCGCGATCCCGCGGCTCAGCAGGTAGGCGGACGTCAGCACCGCCGTCCAGATCATCCAGCCGTAGGCATTGACGACCGCCGTCGAAGCCCAGACGATCGTGAAGATCACTTCGATCACCACGTAGACGACGAACTCGGCGTTGCCCGGCACGGGGAGCCGGACGATCGAGCCGGTGGAGGCGAACGTCTGCCCCATCGGCATCGTCGGGCCCCGGCCCTCCTCGGGAGGTGTCGTGGACATGCCAGCTCTCCTTTCTCGCGGAACTGGAGAGAGGTTCAGCGCGACCCGGAGAGCTCCTGCCCGCGGCCGTACCGGACGGCGCGCCGCACGGTCCTCGGATCGAGGCCGCGCTCGAGCAGCTCCTGGCGGAGCTCCCCCTCCGCCGCCAGCCGCAGGAAGAGCCAGACGAGGGCGGCAATCGTGACCAGTGAGCCCTCGATCATCATCACCGTCCCCGCGAGCACCTGGTCGTGCAGGGCGCCGATGCCCCAGCGCGGGTGCGCGTGCACGTAGAAGGGGTAGAAGATCGTGCCCGACCAGAGAAAGACATTGCCGAGCGCGGTCTCAAACAGCCGCACCGAGGCGATGTAGCCGAGCTTGAAGCCGGTGCCGAACCACTCCGGCCCCGGCAGCGTCTCGACGACCGGTGCCCACATCAGCCCTCCGAAGGTGAAGAAGCAGAGGTGCTCGAGCGCGTGCACCGTATCGTGGTGGAGCGCCGCCTCGTACAGGTACGGCACGTGCCAGCCGCCCAGATCGAGCGCCCAAAGCGGCAGCGCGATGAAGGGATGGGTCAGCACGCGCAGCTGGTTGACCCAGCGGAAGCGAAGCACCGGCTGCAGGACCGGACCGGTCAGTCCGACCACGAAGCAGAGCGGCGCGAGATCGCCGAGCAGGACGTGCTGGAGCATGTGCGCGAACAGGAACTCCTGCTCGGCGAAGGCATCGATCGGGGAGGCCAGCGCGAGCACGAGCAGGGCGATCCCGAGCCAGAACACCCACGTCCGCCAGCGAGGCACCGGCGTACGGCGGCGCCGCAGCGTCCGGGCCCGCTTGGCATAGAGCAGCGAGACGAGCGCGATCGGCAGGAGCTGGTAGGGCTCGAACCTCCAGCTTCCAAGGAGAGAAATCGCGGCGAGCGCACCGTGAGACAGCAGCACGAGCGACTAGCGTAGATGCCGTGCAGCTCTTCCACTACCACCTGGTCACGAGCAAGGTCCGGGAGGTGGAGGCGCGCTACATCGCCAAGCTCGGCTTCCGGCTCGTCGCCCGCTACGGGCGGATCGGAGACGAGCAGACCCACTACGAGGCGGGCGTGCCCTGGGAGGAGCTCGACCGGATCGGCTTTCGGCTCCGTCTCTCCGAGCTCGAGCGCGGCGCCGTCAACGTCGTCGTCCAGCCGGGCCAATGGGAGCTGCCGCGGCTCGACCACCTCGGCTTCGCGCTCGACGAGGACGAGTTCGCGCGTGTCCTCGAGCGGGCGGCCAGGCTGGAGCTCCGGGTGCAGGAGTATCCCGGTCGGCGCACGTTCGTCGCGACCCGGGCCGGCTACCGCGTCGAGGTGCACCCGCCACGCGACTGGATCGAGGAGCTGCTCGGCGAGCGCACGACGATGCGGCTTGCGGGTCTCCGGCTCAAGTCAGAGGACCCCCAGGCCCAGGCGAGCGCGCTCGCGCAGCTCTTCGACTTCGTCTTCGACCAGGACCACGTGCAGGTCGGCGATGCATTCGTCCGGTTCGTGCCGGGTGGGCCGCCGGGCCGGCCCCAGCTCGATGGGGAGCTGTTCGCCTGACCCGTCATACACTCGCCCCGTGAGCCGCAGGACCTACGCGCAGGCAGGAGTCTCACTCGCGGCGGCCGAGGCGGTCGTGGAGCGCCTGCGCGCCGCTGTCGAGTCGACCGGCGCGCAGGGTTTCGGCGGCTTCGCCGGGATCCAGCCGCTCGGCGGGGGACGGTTCCTGGCGGCCTCGATGGACAGCGTAGGGACGAAGTTGATCCTCGCCCGCCAGGCAGGCCGGCTTCGCGACGCAGGCCGCGATCTTGCCGCCCACTGCATCAACGACGTGCTCACCTGCGGAGCGACACCGCTCTTTCTGCTCGACTACGTCGCCGCGAACGAGATCGACTTGGACGAGGTCGGCGAGCTGGTCGAGGGCGCCGCCGAGGTCTGCAGGGATGCTGGCTGCGGCCTGCTCGGCGGCGAGACCGCGGAGCTGCCGGGCATCTACCGAAACGAGGAGCTCGACTTCGCCGGCACGTGCGTGGGGATCGTCGAGGAGCGGGACCTGCTCGACGGCTCCAAGGTGCAGGCCGGAGACGCCGTCGTCGGCTGGCCCTCGGCCGGTGTGCACGCGAATGGATTCACGCTCGTTCGGCGTGTGCTCGAGCAGGAGCCCTACGAGGGGCCCGACCTGCTCGCGCCGACCGTCCTCTACCAAGAGCCCGTGCGCGAGCTTCGGCTCCGTACCGACGTCCGCGCACTCGCCCACATCACCGGCGGCGGCATCCTCCACAACCTCGAGCGGCTGCTCCCCGCGGGGCTCCACGCCGAGCTCGACTGGGACGCCTGGCCTCGGCCTGCGGTCTTCGAGTGGCTCGCGCGCCACGTCGACGAGGAGGAGCTGCGGCGGGTCTTCAACCTCGGGATCGGCTACTGCGCCGTGGTCGCCCCCGGCGGGGTCGGCGGCGACGAGCTCGTGATCGGGCGGATCGAGGGATGATCGGCGTGCTCGCCTCCGGCGCCGGCACCAATCTGCAGGCCCTGCTCGACGCGGAGCTCTCGGTCGTCGCCGTCGCCTCGAACAATACGAAGGCCAAGGCCCTCGACCGCGCGGCCAGGGCGGGGATCGAGGCCGGCGCCTTCCCGGCCGCGGAGTTCGGCAGCCGCGAGGAGCGGGACGCCGAGATGGCCGACTGGCTGGCCGAGCGCGGCGTCGAGCTGGTCGTCCTGGCCGGCTACATGCAGCTTCTCCGCCGGCCCTTCCTTGAGCGCTTCGCCGGCCGGATCCTGAACGTCCATCCCTCGCTCCTCCCCTCCTTCCCGGGCGCGCACGCGGTCGAGGAGGCTCTCGCCTACGGAGTCAAGGTGACGGGCGCGACCGTGCACTTCGTCGACGAGGGCATCGACACGGGCCCGATCGTGCTGCAGGAAGCCGTGGAGATCCGCGGCGGGGACACGGTCGCATCGCTGCACGCCCGGATCCAGGCGGTCGAGCATCGGCTCCTACCCCGCGCCGTCCGCCTCTTCCTCGACGGCAAGCTCGGCTCTCCCCTGGCCTCGGCATGATCCGGCGGGCGCTGATCTCGGTCTACGACAAGTCCGGGCTGGATGAGTTCGCCCAGGGTCTGAGCGAGCTCGGCATCGAGCTCGTCTCGAGCGGCGGCACGAGCGCCTACCTCGAGGAGCTCGGGATTCCGGTAACCCGGATCGAGGCCGTCACGGAGCTGCCCGAGCTGCTCGGCGGCCGCGTCAAGACCCTGCACCCGCGGATCCACGCCGCGATCCTGGCCCGCCGCGACCAGCCCGAGGATCTGTCCGCGCTCGCGGAGCACGGGATCGCGCCCATCGACCTCGTCTGCGTCAACCTCTATCCGTTCCGCGAGACCGTGGCGCGCCACGGCGTCGGCGAGCAGGAGGCGGTCGAGGTGATCGACATCGGCGGCCCGGCGATGCTGCGGGCCGCCGCCAAAAATTTCGCTCACGTGGCGCCCGTCTGCCGCACGCTGCAGTACGAGCGCGTGCTCGCCGAGCTGCGGTGCGGCGGCGAGCTGCCGCTCGAGAGCCGGCGGGAGCTGGCGGCGGAGGCGTTCGCCGTGACCGCGGCCTACGAGGCCGCGATCGCCGCCTGGTTCCTCGAGCGCGAGACGTTTCCGGACCGGCTGATCCCGGCCTTCGAGAAGGTGCTCGACCTCCCCTACGGAGAGAACCCGCACCAGCGGGCCGCCTACTACGCGGAGATTGGCGCGCGACGGCACCTGCTCTCCCAGGTCGAGCAGCTGCACGGTCGGGAGCTCTCCTTCAACAACCTGAACGACCTGAACGCCGCGCGCCTCTGCATGCGCGAGTTCGAGCTGCCCTGCGCCTGCATCGTCAAGCACGCGAACCCCTGCGGCGTCGCGGTCGCAGGCTCGATCGAACATGCCTACGAGCGGGCGCTCGCGGCCGACCCCCTGTCCGCCTACGGCGGCATCGTCGTTTTGAACCGGCCGGTCTCGGAGGAGCTGGCCGAGCTCATCGTGGAGCAGTTCGTCGAGGCGCTGTTCGCGCCCGGCTACGAGGAAGGCGCGCTCGAGACGCTCAAGCAGAAGCCTGCCACGAGGATCCTCGTCGATCGCGAGCGCCGGCGGGGCGCGCCGGGCGAGCGCGACTACAAGCGCGTCCTCGGCGGCCTGCTCGTCCAGGACCGTGACTGGGACATTGAGGACCGCTCGGGCATGGAGGTCGTCTGCGGCTCGCCGAGCGAGACCGATTGGGGTGATCTCCTGTTTGCCTGGCGGGTCTGCAAGCACGTCGGCTCGAATGCGATCGTGCTCGCCCGCAACCTGACGAGCCTCGGGATCGGCGCTGGCCAGATGAGCCGGGTCGACTCGGTGCGGCTGGCGCTCGGGAAGGCGCGCGAGCACGGCCACGGGCTGCAAGGCGCGGTGCTCGCCTCCGACGCGTTCTTCCCCTTCGCCGACGGCCCCGAGCTCGCGCTGCGCGCCGGGGTGAGCGCCTTGATCCAGCCGGGGGGCTCCAAGCGCGACGAGGAGGTCATCGCGGCGGTCGAGGCGGCGGGCGGGACGATGGTGTTCACACACAGGCGGCACTTCCGGCACTGAGGAAACGCGGGCGACCCGGCTCGACGCCGGGGCCAGCCACGCCGAGGTCCGCGGCCTTTTCGGCGCTGCGATAATCGCCCCGGAGATGGACGAGGCCGAGCTCCGAATCCGCAATCACATCTACCGTCGCTTCGTCGAGCTCGGGCGGGCGCCCCGCTTCGCCGAGCTCTCGGCCGAGCTCCCCGGCGTGGAGTTCGAGCCTGCCCTTCGCCGGCTGCACGAGTTCCATGCGGTCGTGCTCGAGGACGATCGCCGCGAGCTGAGGATGGCGAACCCCTTCTCGGCGGTGCCGACGCACCACCGCGTCGAGGCGGGCGGGCGTTCCTGGTTCGCAAACTGCGCCTGGGATGCCTTCGGAATCCCGGCCGCGCTGCACGTCGACGGGCACATCTCGAGCGAGTGTCTGGATTGCGGCGAGACGATCGAGATCGACGTCCGCGGCGGCCAGGCGGTTCCGGACGAGCACCTCTTCCACGTCGCCGTTCCCGCCGCCCACTGGTGGGACGACATCGTCTTCACGTGAAGCACGATGAACCTCTTCCGGTCGGAGGAGCACGTGGAGCGCTGGCTCGGGCGAACGGGCCTCGAGGCAGGCGCCACGATCACCGCGGGCCGGCTCTGCGAGCTGGCGCACGCCTGGTGGAGCGACCGCCTCGCCCCGTCGTGGCGGCCGCGCTCCCGCGAGGCAAGCCAAGCCATCCTCGAGCGCCTCGGGCTGACCGGTCCCTTCTGGCAACTTGCCGAGGAATAGCCGAGCCGCCCGCTACGTTGTGCCGCGCTAGTTGACCAGGGAGGAAGCGGTGGGCGAGCCCGCAGTCGAACCGGATCCGCGTCGCTGGCTGATTCTCGGCGTCGTCGGAGCGGCCTTTTTCATGACGATCCTCGACGTCGCGATCGTCAACGTCGCAGTCCCCTCGATCGAGATCGACCTCAGCATCAAGCGCGAGACGGTCCAGTGGGTGATCACGGCCTACGCGATCGCCTTCGGCGGCTTCCTGCTTCTCGGCGGGCGGATGGCCGACCTGCTCGGCAGGCGCCGGATCTTCGTCGCCGGCCTGATCCTGTTCACGCTCAGCTCGCTCGCCTGCGGACTCTCCAAGACGGCGGGCAGCGCCTCGATCCTGATCGCTGCCCGCGCGGTCCAGGGGCTCGGCGCGGCGATCATCTCGCCGGCTGCGCTCTCGATCGTGACGACGACGTTCAAGGAGGGCGCCGAGCGAAACAAGGCGCTCGGGATCTGGGGCGCGCTCGGCGGGTCGGGGGCCGCGGCGGGCGTGCTGGCCGGCGGCGTCCTCGTCAAGTACCTAGGCTGGGAGTGGATCTTCTTCGTCAACGTGCCGGTCGGCGCGCTGGTGCTCGCGCTGACCCGTCCGATCGTCCCCGAGAGCCGCGCGGACATCGGGCACCGCCGCTTCGACGCCGCTGGCGCCCTGACGGTCACCGCCGGGCTCACCCTGCTCGTCTACGCGATCTCGAAGGCGCCCGACGTCGGCTGGGGCTCGGCGCGGAC
>DASUWJ010000015.1:0-11983 GCA_036378475.1 Gaiellaceae bacterium | reverse complement strand
GGTGTCGAGGGCCTGCCGCTGCAGTCCGGGGTCTTCGAACTCTAGAGCGCGTCGTGGGCGAGCCGCGGCCACTCGTCGGAGTGGCTTGCGGGTACGACGACCCACTCCCGCATTGGCCGGCCCCCCATCGGGTCGAACTGCTTGGCGCCCGCGAGAGCGAGGGCCTGCTCGCGGACCGCCTCGTTGGTCAGCTTGAAGACCATCGAGTCACGCCAGAAACCGGCGATCGCTTTGCCGCTTCGTTTGATCGTCGGCATGCCGAACATCTTCCCAAGCTCGACGTTGTCGTTTTGGGCCGCCAGGTCGTCGGCCAGCTCGTTGAACCTCTCTTCGGGGCTCACGGTGCGACCCTAACCGCGACGGACCCTGTCGACAAAACCGGTCTCGGGAGCGTGGAGGTTGAGGACGCGAACCGGGGCGTCGTTTGCGAGCTTGAAACCGTGGCTCTCGCCCGGTGGCGCGGCGACGAAGGTTCCCGGGCCGGCCTGCCGCTTCTCCTTACCGAGCAGGAATTCGATTTCGCCCTCCAGGACGAAAAACGCATCGACGTGATCGTGATGGCGGTGCGGGGCGACTCCTTCCCAGCCGGGCTCGAAGGCCAGCTCGAGCACGGAGAGCTGAGGCAGGTCTCCCTTGACGATGATCAGGCCGCTCTTCCGCTCGTGCCGCTCGCCCTCACCCGAGCCGCTCGCGATCGCGTCCGTCAACGGCCGGCCTCCGTCGGGCGGCGGTGCCTCCTGGTCGAAGTGCTCCTCGCTGCCGCCGCGCAAGAGGTCACCAAAGCCGCTGCTCGGGGCGTGGATGTTCAGGAAGACGGCCGTCTTGGCGCTCGAGTTCTTGAAGGTGTGCACGACCCCGGGCGGTGCGGCGGCGTAGGTGCCCGGAACGCCGCGGATCGACGTCACCTCGGGCCCAAGCCCGAACTCGACCTCGCCCTCGAGGACGTAGAAGGCGTCCGTGTGGAGGCGGTGGATGTGGGGATCCGGCCCCCGTTCACCGGGCTCGTAGCGAAACCAGGTCACGATCAGCTGCTCGAGCTCGGCCAGGATCCTGAGCGTTCGCTCCGGGCGGTCGGTGACCGTCTCGCCCTCGCCGGGGGCTAGGAGGAGGGGGTGTACGTCGAGCTCCACGCCCATTCAGCCTATTCGTTCCTGGACGGTGGTTCGCTCCCCGAGGAGCTGGCCATCCGCGCCGCCGAGCTGGGCTACGGCGCGCTCGGGCTGACCGACCACGACGGGGTCTACGGCTCGCTCGAGTTCGCGCACGCGGCCAAGGCCTTCGGCGTGCGTCCGATCACCGGCGCCGAGGTGACGATCACGGGTGGCTCGCACGTGACGCTCCTGGTCGAGACGGCCGTCGGCTACGCGAACCTCTGCCGCCTGCTGACGGCGGCACACGCGCAGACACGTCTGCCCGGGAAGGAGCGAGAGCTTCTGGAGCCTGCACTCGAGCAGGAGCTCTTGGAGGAGCGAAACGACGGCCTCGTCTGTCTCTCCGGCTGTGCCCGGCACGGGCTCGCGGTCCAAAACCCGAACGCGGCGGCGCGGCTTGCCCGGGTCTTTGGGCGCGAGCGGTTCTTCGTCGAGCTGCAACGGCCCTTCGAGCGCGGGGATGCCGCCCGCAACGCGCGCCTGCGCGAGCTCGCCGAGGCGCTCGGCGTCGAGACGGTCGTCAGTGGTGATGTCCATGTCCACACTCGCGGCCGAGCGGCGCTTCAGGACGTGCTCGTCGCGGTCAGGCAGCGAACCTCGCTCGATGGGTGCGAGGCGGAGCGGCGGGGAAACCGCGAGAGCTTCCTGCGACCGCCGGCAGAAATGGCGGAGCTCTTTCCAAACGACCGTGAAGCCGTGGAGCGAACCGGCGAGCTGGCGGAGCGCTTGCGGTTCGACCTGACGGCAGATCTCGGCTACCGCTATCCCGATTTCGCCGACCAGGGCGAGGCGGCGATCGCGCAGCTGGCGCGCGTCTGTCAGAGGGCATTCGAGACGCGCTACTCGGGTCGAAACGGCCACAAGCGAAAGGCTCGGGTGCGACTCGAGGAGGAGCTGAGGCTGATCGAGGAGCTCGGCCTGGCCGGCTTCTTTCTCCTGCATTGGGAGGTGCTCGAGCTCGCGCGGGAGCTGGCGGTCAAGGTGCGTGGCCGCCACTCGCCGCGCTCGAGCCTGCCGCCTGGCCGCGGGCGCGGCAGCTCGGTCGGCTCGATCGTCTGCTACCTGACCGGGCTCTCGCACGTCGATCCGGTCGCTGCCGGTCTTTCGCTCGGCCGCTTCCTGAACCGCGAGCTCGCGGCCGTACCCGACATCGACCTCGACTTTCCACGGGAGATCCGCGAGCAGCTGCTGCCGGCCGTCAGCGACCGCTACGGCCGCGAGCACGCGGCGCTCGTCGCCAGCTTCTCGACCTACAACGCCCGGGGCGCGATCCGGGACGTCGGCAAGGCACTCGGGCTGCCCTTCGCCGAGCTCGAGCGGCTCGCGCGGCTGACCGAGGGAAATCCGCGCCGGGTTGGAGAGGAGGTCGCCTCGCTGCCGGATGCGAAGACGAAGCTCCGCTCGCCGCGCTGGCGCGCCTTCTGCGAGCTCTGCAGAGAGATCGGCGGCCTGCCGCGCCATCTCTCGCAGCACCCGGGCGGGATGGTGATCTCCAGCCGCCCGCTCGTCGAGCTCGTGCCCGTGATGCCGGCCGCGATGGCCGGCCGCCAGCTCGTGCAGTGGGACAAGGACTCCTGCGCCGATGCCGGCTTCCTCAAGATCGACCTGCTCGGGCTCGGCATGCTTTCAGCGGTCGAAGACTGCGTCGAGCGGATCGCCGCGCGCGGTAAGCCGGTCGACCTGTCCCGGGTGCCGCTCGACGATCCGGACGTCTATGCGGACATCCAGCGTGCCGACACGGTCGGCGTCTTCCAGATCGAGAGCCGTGCCCAGATGCAGTCCCTCCTTCGGACCCGGCCCGAGAACCTCGACGACCTGACCGTGCAGGTCGCGCTCGTTCGGCCGGGGCCGATCCAGGGCAAGGCCGTCCACCCCTACATCGAGCACCGCCAGCGCTTGCGGGAGGATCCTGAGTTCGAGCCGCCCGTCGACCACGAGCTTCTGCGCGCGCCGCTCCGGGACACACTCGGCGTCGTCGTCTTCCAGGACCAGGTGCTCGCGGTCGCGATGGCGCTCGCCGGCTTCTCGGTCGGCGAGGCGGAGGGTCTGCGGCGGGCGATGAGCCGCAAGCGAAGCGAGGAGGCGATCGAGGCCTACCGGGGCCGCTTCGTGCATGGGGCGGCCGCCAGGGAGGTGGATGCCGAGACGGCCAACCTGGTCTACGACAAGCTGGCCGGCTTCTCGGGATTCGGCTTTCCGAAGTCGCACGCGGCGGCGTTCGGCCTCCTCGCCTACCAGTCGACCTGGCTCCGGCACCACTATCCGGCGGAGTTCCTCTGCGCGCTCCTGAACGCCCAGCCGATGGGCTTCTACCCGCCCGCCTCGCTCGTTCGAGACGCGCAGCGGCGTGGGGTAGAGGTACGGCCGGTCGATGTCAACGAAAGCGCCGTCAAGTGCGTGCTCGAGGCCGAAGCGGTTCGGATCGGGCTCGATTACGTGCGCTCGCTCGGGGAGGCCGGCGCCCAGGCGCTCGTCTCCGAGCGAGAGCGCGGCGGGCCGTTCGCGGACGTCCGCGAACTCGCCCAGCGCCTCGAGCTCGAGCAAGACCGGCTCGAGGCGCTCGTCGCCGCGGGGGCCTGCGATTCCTTCGGCGAGCGCCGCCGCCTGCTCTGGGAGCTCGGCCTCGCCTTCCGGCCGGCGAGCGTCCCCGGCTCGGTCGGCGAGGAGCGGCAGCTGACGCTGTCGCTCGAGCAGACGGCGAAGACGCCCGAGCTGCCCGAGCAGAGCCCGTGGGAGCGGCTCTTGGCCGACTACCGGACAACCAGTCTCTCTGTCGGCTCACACCCGCTCGCGCTTCTGCGCCCGCACCTCCCCGAGGGCGTCCTGTCGAGCGGCGAGCTCGGTGAGGGAATGCACGGCAGCTCGGTCGCGGTCGCCGGGCTCGCGGTCGCGCGCCAGCGCCCGGCGACGGCGAACGGCGTCGTCTTCATGCTGCTCGAGGACGAGTTCGGCCAGGTCAACCTGATCGTGCCGCCGCCGGTCTACCGGCGCTTTTGCCCGCTCGTCCGGAGCGAACCGCTCGTGCTCGCGCGCGGCAGGTTCGAGCGCTCGGGCCAAAACCAAAATGTGCTCGTGCAGGAATTCGAGTCGCTCGTACCGCTGGCGCGCGCGGCGGCCAACGGCGCCGATGTCTTCGGCTCCCTGCCAGCGGCGCACCACTTCGGCCACCGGTGACGGCCGGCGGATTCTAGGTCGGCACCGACCTCTCAGCGGTTCTCGAGCTCCAGGCCGAAGCGGGGGAGCCGCTTCGAGACTGCCCGGTTGAACGCCTCCTCGTACTCCTCGGCCGCCGCCTCGTCGAGCGTGGTGGCGAAGTTGTCGCGCAGGTCGGCGAGCAGCTCCGTGCCCGTCTCGACGAGGTCGACGTAGTCGCCGTAGCGCTCCTCCGCCTCCTGCCGCGGCGCGGCGTCGTAGGCGGCGAGCGCCTGCTCGCAGGCCTGGATCAGGTCGGTCTCGTCCTGCTCGAAGAGACGGAGCTGCCGCTCGATCACGGCCGCGAAGCGGCGGCGCCGAAACACCCGCCTAGACTAGCCCCGCCCTGCCGCTCTCGATCCGCACCTGGAACCTCTTCCACGGCAACGCGAAGCCGCCGGAGCGGCAGGCCTTCCTCGAGCAGATGGTGCGCCTCGCCACCTCCGACTCGCCGGATGTCCTCTGCCTGCAGGAGCTGCCCGTCTGGGCGCTGCCGGAGCTCGGGCGCTGGAGCGGCATGCACGCGTTCGGCGACGTCGCCCAGCCGCCTCGCCTCGGCCCGTTTCCGGGTAACGCCGCTCTCGGGCACGCGCTCACCTCCTGGAATCACGGCCTGCTCCGCTCGGCCTTCACCGGCCAGGGGATCGCGATCCTGCTCGAGCCTGGGGCGGACGTGCTCGCCCACGAGACACTCGTCCTGAACGCGCCGGCCTTTCGCGAGGCCCAGTCCCGCTCGCTTGGGCTCGGACTCGTCGCGAGGCTGGCCTGGGCGAAGGAACGGCGGATCGTCCAGGCCGTTCGCGCTCGCTTTGCCGCCTTCGGCACGGCCCTGATCGCCAACCTGCATGCGACGGGGTACGGCCCTGACGAGCGCCTGGCGGACGCGGAGCTCCTGCGCGCCGCCTGCTTCGCAGACGGGCTTGCCGAGCCCGGCGACGTCTGCATCCTGGCCGGCGACTTCAACGCCAAGGCCGGCCGCTCGGCCACGCTGGCCGAGCTCGGGGAGCGCGGCTGGGGCTTCTCGCCCGCGAGTGAGGAAGGCGTCGACCATGTGCTCGTTCGCGGCGCCCGGGTCTCCCCGCCCGCGCACTGGCCGCCCGAGCGGCGGGTCGTCGCCGGCCGGCTCCTCTCCGACCACGCTCCGCTTGACCTGAAAGCAGCAGCATGACCTTCGCCGAGGCACGGGCACAGTTCCCGGTGCTCGAGCGCTTCGCCTACCTGAACGCGGGCTCGATGGGACCGCTGAGCCGGGCGAGCGCCGAGGCCTTCGCCGGGCAGGCGGCTCTGGACGTCGAGCGGGGCAGGGGCGGAAAGCCCTACTTCGAGCAGATGCTCGCGCTTCGCCAGGGCGTCCGCGAGCGAATCGCGCGCCTGCTCCGAACCGAGCCCGACCGGATCGCCCTGACGATGTCCACCACCGACTCGGTCCACGTCGTCCTCGCCGGGCTGCGGCTTCGTCCGGACGATGAGGTGGTGACGACGGACTCCGAGCATCCCGGTCTCCTGCTCTCCCTGCACGCCTCGGGCGCGCGCATCGTCGTCGCCGAGCTGCACGGGCGACCGGCCGCCGAGGCCCGGGAGCGGATTCTCGAGCGGGTCGGCGAGCGAACACGGCTGCTCGCGCTCTCGCACGTCCTCTGGACGACAGGGCACGTGCTGCCGGTGGCGGAGTTGAAGGAGCAAACGGGGCTGCCGGTCCTGGTCGACGGGGCGCAGTCGGCCGGCGCGATCCCGATCGAGCCGGGAGCGCTCGACTTCTACACGGTCTCGGCCCAGAAGTGGCTCTGCGGTCCCGACTCGCTCGGAGCGCTGTACGTGGCCGAGCCGGATGCGCTCCCGGTCGGCCTGCCGACCGCCTTCGGCCCGCAGTCGTTCGAACGGGACGGCAGGTTCGTCCCGCGCCAGGGCGCGCAGCGTTTCGACTCAGGCTGGCTCGCGGTCCCCTCGCTCGCGGGCCTCGCGGCGGCGCTCGACGGCGCTCCGGAATGGCGTTTCGAGCGAGCCGCCGAGGCAGCGGAGCGCTGCCGGCTGGCACTCGCCGAACGCTTCGAGGTCGTGACCGAGCCCGCCCAGGGGACGCTCGTCTCCTTCCGTCCGGCCGGCGACCCGGCCAAGCAGGTAGCGAAGGCCTACGAGCGTGGCGTCGTGATCCGAGACCTACCGGGAACAGGCCTGCTCCGCGCGAGCTGCGGCTACTGGACGAGCGACGAGGACATCGCGCGGCTCGTCGCGGCGGTCGACTGAAGCTGTCCCGGCCTTATTCGGCGGCGAGCGGGGCGTCTGCCGCGCTTCGCAGGCCGAGCTCCTTCGCGATCGGCCGCATCGCCTCGGTCACGAAGGCGATGTGCTGATCGAGCTCGACCCCGAGCGCCTCGGCCCCCCGGTAGACATCATCCCGGTTGACACCGGCGGCGAACGAGGGCTGCTTCAACTTCTTGCGCACGGACTTCGGCTCGAGCGTGTCGATCCCGTCCGGGCGCACGAGACCGCAGGCATGCACGAAGCCCGCGAGCTCGTCGCAGGCAAAGAGCGTCTTTTTGAGCGGCGTGTCGCGCGGGAGCCCCAGATGCTCGGCGTGCGAGAGCACGCCCTCGACCACCTCCTCCGGGTAGCCCTCCGCGCGCAGGATCGGCGCACCGTCCTGAGGGTGCTGGTCGAGCGTCGGATGCCGCTCGTAGTCGAAGTCGTGCAGGAGGGCCGTCACGCGCCAGAGCTCCTCGTCCTCGCCGAGGCGGCGCGCGTAGGCGCCGACCGCCGCCTCAACCGCGAGCGCGTGGCGCCGGAGCGCCTCGCTTTGCGTGTAGCGCGTCAGTGTCTCCCAGGCCTGTTCGCGCGTCGGCGCCACCGGTCAGTACGATAGCCGCGCCGATGCCGTCGACCGCTGTCGCCGACGCCCTGGTGGAGACGTTCGTGATCGAGGGCAGACAGCCCTTGAGCGGCCGCATCGTCGCGGCCGGAAACAAGAACGGGGCGCTGCCGATCCTGGCCGCGTGCCTGCTCTCCGAGGAACCCGTGACGCTGATGAACGTGCCCCGGATCCGGGACGTCGAGACGATGGTCGGCCTGCTCTCGCACCTCGGCGTGGAGACCGAGTGGACCGGCTCGAACGAGCTGCGCGTCCAGGCCGCCTCCCTCGCAACGACCGAGGTCGACGACGAGCTCGCGACCCGCATCCGCGCCTCCTTCCTGCTCGCGGGACCGCTTTTGGCACGGGCCGGTCGCGCGAGCGTGCCGCCGCCGGGGGGCGACGTGATCGGCCGCCGCCGGCTCGATCCCCACATCCACGCACTGACCGAGCTCGGCGCGCAGATCGAGCTGAACGGACGCTACGAGATGCGCACGGACGGGCTTCGGGGCCGGCGGATCTTCCTGGACGAGGCGAGCGTGATGGCGACCGAGAACGCGCTCATGGCGGCGTCGCTCGCGTCGGGGGAGACCGTGATCGGCAACGCCGCCTGCGAGCCCCACGTCCAGGATCTCTGCCGCTTCCTCGTCTCGCTCGGTGCCGAGATCGAGGGCATCGGCTCGAACGTGCTCAGGGTCCGAGGCGTCGATCGGCTGCACGGGGGGGAGTGGCGAATCGCCTGTGAGCACATCGAGGTCGCGAGCTTCATCGGCCTCGCCGCGGTCACCGGCGGCGACGTCACGATCGACGACGTCGATCCCCACGACCTCGCCCCGATCCTGCCCGTGTTCGAGCGGCTCGGCGTCCGGGTCGAGCTCGACGGCACGACGCTTCGAGTCCCTCCCGGCCAGGAGCTCGTCGTCCAGGACGATCTCGGCGACCAGATCCCGAAGATCGAGGACGGGCCCTGGCCCGCCTTTCCCGCTGACCTCACCTCGATCGCGCTCGCGGTCGCGACCCAGGCGCGCGGCACCGTCCTGATCTTCGAGAAGATGTTTGAGAACCGCCTCTTCTTCGTCGACAAGCTCGTCTCGATGGGAGCGCGGATCATTCTCTGCGACCCCCACCGCGCGGTCGTGACCGGGCCGGCGCGGCTCGTCGGCCAGCGGATGGCGAGCCCGGACATCCGCGCCGGGATGGCGATGCTGATCGCGAGCCTCTGCGCCGAGGGCACCTCCACGATCGGCAACGTGGGCGAGATCGACCGCGGTTACGAGCGGATCGATGAGCGCCTGCGCTCGCTCGGCGCCCGGATCGAGCGGATCGAGGGTTAGCGCACCCTGAGCGAGAGCGTGCGGCTCGCGCTCTCGGCGAGATCGGGCGAGCCGGCGAAGAGCGCGCGGATCCGGTAGGAGCCCCGCCGCACGCGGACGATCCACAGCGCGGCCCCGGTGGGACTCGTCCGGGCGCGGGCGAAACTGTGCCATGCCGTTCCGTCGAAGGACTCGAGCACGACCGTCCGGCCGCCGCGCGGGAGCGCCGGGCTGGCCGGCGTCAGCAGCGCCTGCAGGCGCAGTGTCAGGCGCCTGCGCCCGGCGAGCCGGGAGGCGCGGAGGGAGAGGGTCGCGGGCGAGGGCGTCACCGCCGCCACGTAGGGGGTGGAGACGGTGGCGAGGCCGTAGGTGTCGCGCGCGGTGACGGTGAAGGCGTAGGTGTGGCCCGGCTCGAGGTCGTACTCGGCACCGGTGCTCGTCGTCGCACCGAGCAGGGTCTGCGCGGGCCCGCCGTCCCGGCTGACGCTCAGCTTGTAGCTGACCGCGCTCGGCGAGCTCCAGGAGAGCTTGACGCGGGCGCCGCTCAGAGACCCCGTCAGGGTGACCGCCGCGGGGGCGGCGACGAGCCCCTGCGCGCGGGCGACCGCGGCGGCGACATCGAGCACGCCGTAGCCCGTCTGGTCGTTCCAGACGCCGGCACCCGTCGCGCTCGCCTTCAGGATCCCCGCCACTTGGCCCGCGCTGAGGAGCGGGTTCGCGGCCCAGACGAGCGCTGCGGCACCGGCGACCTCGGGCGAGGCAACGGAGGTGCCGTCGCTGTACCCGTAGAGCCCGGCGCTCGAGCCGGGCAGCGGTTGTCGGGGCCACTGGGTCGGGCTGGAGTTCGCGGAGAGGTCGGAGAAGACGCTCTGCCCGGGTGCGGCGAGCGAGATGTAGGAGCCGTAGTTGGAGAAGGAGGCGCGGGCGCCGCTCAGATCGGTGGCGCCGACCGCGAGCCCGACCCCGCCCTGGCCGTTGGAGCCGAGCGGCTGCAGGAGCGCCGCGGGGTAGAGCGGCGCGTTGCCGCTCGTGCCGTTGTTGCCCGCGGCCGCCACGAGCAGGACGCCGTGGGAGACGGCGTAGTCGATCGCGTTCTGCTCGGTCGTGGAATTGCTCGGGCCGCCGAAGCTCATGTTGATGATCTTCGCCCCGTGGTCGACGGCGTAGACGATCCCCGCCGCCTCGTCGACGTCGGTGATCGTGCCGTCGATGTTCGCCGCCTGGACGACGAGGAGCTTCGCGTCACCACCGAAGCCGGCGATCCCTTCGCCGTTCCTCGAGGAGCCGGCCGCGAGTGCCGAGACGAAGGTGCCGTGGCCCTGGTAGTCGGTGACGTCGGTCGAGTTGCCGAGCACGCTCCAGGTGGTCGGCGACTTGGCCGCGAGGTCGGGAGCCGAAACGTCTGCGCCCGTGTCGACGACGCCGACGGTTACCGCTCCAGCCGCCTGCACGACGCTCGTCGGGACGAGGTTCTCGTGGGTGGCCGCGAACTGCCATTCGTAGGCGCCGCCGAAGACCGGGGCGGGAATGAGGGCGGGCTCCGCGAGCTCGTGGCGCAGGACGGGCCGATCGGCGTAGCGAATCCCGGGCAAGGACTGCAGGACCTGCAGCGCGGCCGGCGGCGTCGCCACTTCGGCCACGTGCAGGTGGGGAATCGTTTGGATGAGGCGGGCGCCGGAGCTCGCGAGCGCGAGTCCGAGCGCCTGCTCCGAGGCGTAGCCGACGACGGCCAGCCGCTGGCCCGATCCGCCCTGCGCTTGGGCGTTCGCCGCCCCGCCGACGGCGGCGCTGAGAGCGCAGGCAAGGAGCACGAGCCGGACGAAGCGACGCGTGTGTTGGCGTGAAAGTAGTGTCATCCGGCCGCTGAGCGGCCCTCGGAAGCCGCCTCTGCCGGTATCGGTGCAGGCTCGCAGCTGCGATACCCTGGTTCGAGGGATGACCGTCCAGGGCTACGCGGGCGAGGAGGGCAGGCTGCACGCGCGCGTCGACGTGCGTGGGGCCGGCCGGGCGACGGTCGAGACGGGGATCCCGGTCCTCGACCATCTGCTGACACTCCTCTGCGAGCACGCGCGCTTCGACCTGACGCTCGAGATCGCGCCCGAGGAGCCAGACGCCGAGGTCACAGCGGCGGGTCGGGCACTCGGCCAGGCCCTGCACGAGGCGCTGCACGCCTCGGGCTCCCGGCGCCACGGCTCGGCCTTTCTCCCCGCCGACGAGGCGCTCGCCCACGTCGCCCTGGAGGCCTCGGGGCGGCCGCTCCTTGTCTCGAACGTCGATCTCTCCGACATGGGCGTCGGCGGGCTCGGCACCGATCTCGCGGCGCGCTTCCTGCAGCAGCTCGCCGAGGGCGCCGGGCTGACGCTCCATGTTCGACTGATCGAGGGCCGGGACACCCAGCATGTGCTCGAGGCGATCTTCAAGGCGCTGGGCGTTGCGCTGGCGCAAGCCTGCGAGGCCGCGAAGGAGTAGCGACGGCGACCGAGGCCAAGTCCGTCGTTCGAACCGAAGCCGCGCCGGCTCCCTTCCAGGGCGCGCCGTACTCGCAGGCGATCCGGGCGGGTGGCTTCGTGTTCGTCTCCGGCCAGCTCGGTCTGAAGCCGGGGGAGAGCGAGCCTCGCGGCGGGATCGAGGAGCAGACCGAGCAGATCTTTGCCAACCTGAAGGCGATCCTGGCCGAGGCGGGAAGCAGCCTGGAGCAGCTCGTCAAGACGACCGTCTACCTGATCGATCTGGGCGAGTTCGCGGCCATGAACGAGGTCTACGCCCGGTACGTCGGCGATGCGCCACCGGCGCGCGCGACGGTCGAGGTGGCAGCGCTGCCCTCGGGGGCAAGGGTCGAGCTCGAGGCGGTCGCTTCGCTCTAGCGAGTTCAGGGGCGGTCGCGTCCGCCTGCGCCACAATGTGGGCATGCGGGTTGACGAGGTGATCGCCACCCATGGCAACACGGATTTCGACGCTTTCGCGGCGATGTTGGCCGCGCGGCACCTCTATCCGAACGCGCTCGTCTCCCTCTCGGGCTCGCTGAACCGAAACGTCCGCGAGTTCTACCGCCTGCACGCCGAGGCACTCGAGTTCGTGGTCGACGCGACCCGCCTCGAGCGCCAGGCGATCAGGCGTCTGATCGTGGTCGAGACGGTGCACGCAGGGCGGCTGGGCGAGCTGGAATCGGTCGCGCTCGACCCGGCGGTGGACAAGGTCGTCTTCGACCACCACGGCGGCGAGATGCCGGACTGGGCAGCTCCCGAAAACGTGATCCTCTCGCAGGATGGAGCGCTGACGACGACGCTCGTCGGCGTCCTCGCCGAACGCGAGCTCGAGGTGACGCCGGTCGAGGCGACGGTGTTCGCGCTCGGAATCCACGAGGACACGGGCTCGCTCACCTATCCGAGCGCGACCCGGCGGGATGCCGAGGCGCTCGGCTGGTGCCTGCGCCACGGTGCTCGGCAGGAGCTCGTCGCGCGCTTCCTGCACACGCCCTTGAC
>DASUWJ010000014.1:0-12106 GCA_036378475.1 Gaiellaceae bacterium | reverse complement strand
CCTTCATCCCGGGCGAGCGAGCCGGGTCGGGCTCGTTGATCTCGGCGACGATGAGCGGCACGAGCTCCCCGAGCCGCCGGACGATCGGATCGAGCTCGAGCTCCCCGGCCCCGTAGGGCAGGCCCTCACCGAGCAGGCCGTGCGCGTCCGAGACGTGCGCGACATCCGCGCCCGGCCCGAGCTCCTCGACGTAGCGCTCGAGCTCGAGGCCCTCGGCCGACCCCAGTCCAACGAGGCCCGGATAGCTGGCCGCGAAGGAGCGAAACAGGGCGGCGTGGGAGGTATCGATCGTGAAGCCGAGCTCCGGGATCCGCTCGCGCCACTCGAGCAGGTCGCGCCAGTGTCCGCCGAGGGGGGAGAGGTAGACCCCGCCCCGCCGCATGCGCAGCACGGGCGGCACGTTCTCGATCAGGGGCTTGACCCCGCGCGAGAGGCAGGCCTGCGCGTAGAAGGCGAGGAAGCGCTCGACCGCCCCAGTCTCGAGCGGGGGCGCGGCGCGAACCGCGCCCGCCTCGGTCGGGACGAACAGGTGGATCGTCAGGACGGGCGAGCCGACGGCGGCCGCGAACCCGGCGCTCGCCTCGATCCCAGCCCGGGCTTCCTCGTCGAGACGATCGACGCTGACGAAGGCTCCGCTCGGCCAGGAAAGGGGCGCCTCGGCGGTGACGGCGAGGCCGCGGAGCGCCTGGCGCGTGACGGCGGCCGCCCGCTCGGCCGTGCCCGCCTCGAGGTCAGCCGGCCCGAGGGCGATCTCGACGCCCTCCCAGGGGCCGCCGCTCAGGCGCTCGGCCAGCTGGTCAGCGTGCGGGGCGGCCTTGAGTAAGAGCGTGGGCTTGGAGCCAGTCGACATAGCGTCGGATCCCTTCCTCCAGGGACAGGTTCAAGGGTAACCGGGCCTCGGGGGCTGTCTCGTAGCTCTCGTTCTCCCCCCGAGGCAGCTCCCCTCCCGGCGTCTCGATCGAGACGGTCGAGCCGGCGGCTTCCCGCACGAGCCCGGCGGCGCGTCGAAGCGCTGTTGCCCGGCCGCTCGCGACGAGCACGGTCTCGTTCCAGCGCCCCGCCGAGATCAGCTCCTCGATCGCGCCGAGCGCATCGTCCACGTAGACGAAGTCACGGCGGCGTTCGGGGTCGCCGGTGATCGTGATCGGCATGCCCTCGAGCGCGCGCGCGGCGAAGGAGGCGATCGCTCCCGTCGCCCCTTCCCAGGCGAGCTGACCCGGGCCGTAGACGGAGGTCAGGCGAACGACGAGCGTCCGCGCCTCGTGCAGGCGGCAGACCTCCTCGCCGAGGCGCTTCGAGAGCGCGTAGGCATCGGGCGGGGGGGTGTGCGCGGCCCGAAGCGTCGAAGGATAGACGAGCCCGGCGCCGCTCTCCCGACAGCCCTCGAGCAGGTTGAGCGTCGCGCCGGCGTTCTCGCGGACGGCGCGGGCCGGATCCTCGCGCGCCCGCGCGGGATCCGGAATCCCGGCGAAGTGGAGCACGGCCTCGCAGCCCTCGACGAGCCGGCGCGCCGCCGGATCGCCGGCGTCGGCGTGCACGAGCCTCGCCGTGTCGGTGCTGCTCCGGGCGGCACCGCCCGGTCGCGCCAGCCGAACGACCGCATGGCCGTGCTGCTCGAAGAGCTCGGCGGAGCGCGAGCCGAGAAAGCCGTTCGCGCCGGTCACGAGCACCTTCATCGCCGCAGGTACTCCGCCAGCCGGTGCCGGTAGGAAAACGGGGAGGCAACCGTGAACGCCGCCCCGCCCTCGGGCTTCGCGCCGCGGGCGAGCGCCGCGACGTCGGCGACCGTCACCGTCTCGGCGGCCACGTTCTCGGTCCCCGGCCCCGCCTCGAGCAGGGCCGCCGCCGCGTCCTCGACGTGCGCGACGCCGATCGTCGCGCGGCCGCCATCCTCGAGCGGCAGCTCCTCCCCCGCCGCCGCGAGGCGCCTGAACTTGTCGACGACGGTCTGGGACTCGGGCGAGTCGTGCTCGACCGGGCTCGGCCCGTAGAGGATCCCGAGCCGTAGCACGCTCAGCTCAAGGCCGCTCCGCCGGGCCGCGATCGCGAGCGCCTGCTCGCCGTAGATCTTCGAGAGGTGCGCCAGGTCGCCCTGGGCGCCGTAGGGGGTCTCCGGCCCGATCTCGCCGCTCAAATCGGCCCCGTAGACGTGCAGCGAGGAGCCGAAGACGAGCCGGCGGATGCCTGCCTCGGCGGCCAGCTCGCCGACCAGGCGGGTCCCGCTCACGTTCGTCTGCTCCGTGTAGTCGGGCTCTCGTTCCGACAGCGGCCGCGAGGCCTGCGCGGCGAGCAGAAAGACGCGCTCGGGCCGCTCGGCGAGCAGACGGCGGCCGTCCTCTTCGCTGCGGATGTCAGCGGTCTCGATCCGGGCGCCGGCCGCCTCGAGCGCCGCGAGCTGCGGACGCTTCGTCGCGAACCAGTTGTCGGCCAGCACGACCTCCTCGCCGCCGGAGAGGGCGAGCTCGGCCAGCTTCGACCCGAGGTATCCCGCCCCGAGGACGAGCAGCAACTAGATCTGGTGGACGGTCGGCCCGTCCGGCACGACGTGGCGCGTATCGACGATCAAGGCTGCCTGCTCCCAGAGCGGCTCCTCGGCGAAGCGCGTGTGCGGCGTCAGGACGACCACGCAGTCGGCCTCAGCGACCTCCTCCCGCGACCACTCGACCGAGGTGTGCCGCTCGCCGTCGAGCTCGACCTCCTTGACCCAGGGATCGCAGTAGCGGACGTCCCCGTCACGCTGGATCAGCTGGCGCATGATCTCGAGCGAGGGTGACTCGCGCGTGTCGTGGACATCGGCTTTGTAGGCCATGCCGAGCAGGAGCAGGCGCGAGCCCTTGATCGGCTTGCCCGCGTCGTTCAGGGCGTCGGCGATCTTCTGCACCACGAAGAGCGGCATCGCCGCGTTGACCTCGTGGGCGGCCTCGATCAGGCGCGCCGAATAGCCGTACTCGCGCAGCCGCCAGGCGAGGAAGTGGGGCACGACCGGGATGCAGTCGCCGCCGAGCCCGGGGCCCGGATAGTGGGGCAGGAAGCCGAACGGCTTCGAGGAGGCGGCGTCGATCACCTCCCAGGGCGAGATCCCCAGGCGATCGCACATCAGCGCCAGCTCGTTCGCGAGCGCGATGTTGACGGCGCGGAACGTGTTCTCGTGCAGCTTCGCCGTCTCGGCCACCATCGGCCGCGAGACCGGCTGGACGGTGTCGACGATCTGCCCGTAGAGGAGCGCAGTCCGGCGCAGGCACTCCTCGGTCACGCCGGCGACGAGCTTGGGCGTGTTCCTGATCGACCAGTCCTTGTTGCCGGGATCGACCCGCTCGGGCGCGTAGCCGAGGAAGAAGTCCTTGCCGACCGTGCCACCCGAGCGCTCCTCCAGGATCGGCAGCACCACTTCCTCGGTCGTGCCCGGATGCGTCGTCGACTGAAGCACAATCAGCATGCCGGGCTTGATGTTCGAGCCGACCGATTCGGCCGCGGCGAGGATGTAGTTGAGATCCGGGCTGCGCGTCTTCGAGAGCGGCGTCGGCACGCAGATCGTGAGCGCGTCGAGCTCCGCGACCGCGGCGTAGTCGGCCGTCGCCGTCAGCGTCCCCTCGAGTCCCTCGTAGCGCTCCTCCGGGACGTCGACGAGGTAGGAGCGGTGCTCGGCGACCGCCCGCACGCGCTGCTCGTTCAGGTCGATGCCGGTGACGTCGAAGCCGGTCTCGGCGAAGGCCATCGCGAGCGGCAGCCCGGCGTAGCCGAGGCCGACGATGCCGATCGCCGCTGTCCGCTGTGCGATCCGCTCGTCGAAGGCTGTTTGCGGTGAGAAAACCTTGCTCAAGAGACGATGGAGGCTAGCACCCTAGGCCGTCCGGATCACTATCGGCACCGAAGGCGAATTCCTGCAAATGGCTCTGCTATAACCGCGGCAATGTCCTTCCCGGACTCCGTGCACGCGCTCCTTCGCGACGGGACGGCGATCTGGGGGTTTCTGACCGCTGCGGGGATCGTGCTCGCGCTGACGCCCCTCGCGGTACGCCTCGCTCCGCGGATCGGGGGCGTCGACGACAAGGCCGACCGTCCGCGCGTCCACGGCGGCCTGCCGATCCCGCGGATCGGCGGCCTCGCGATCGTGATCGGGATCGCGGTCCCGATCGTCGTCTTCCTGAAGCCGGAGGGACGCTACCTCGGGATCGTGCTCGGGACGCTGATGGTGGCCGCGATCGGCCTGATCGACGACATCCGCGGCATCAACGCCGGCATCAAGATGCTCGGGATCGTCGTCGCGGCGCTGATCCCGGTCGCCGGCTTCGGGATGACGTGGCAGAACGTGGGCGTGCCGGTGCTCGGGAACTTCACCCTCGGCTGGGCCTCCTATCCGGTGACGGTGCTCTGGATCGCGGCGCTCGCGAACCTCGTCAACCTGATCGACGGGCTGGACGGGCTTGCCTCCGGGATCGTCGCGATCGCCTCGGGCTCGTTCGCGCTCCTGGCCGCCTCCTTCGCGCGCACGGACGCCGCCATCCTCGCCGCGATCGTCTGCGGCGCGACGCTCGCCTTCCTGCGCCACAACTACCACCCGGCGAAGATCTTCATGGGCGACACGGGCGCGCTGGCGCTCGGGTTCTTGCTCGCCGCCGTCGCCGTGCAGGGCGTCCTGAAGACCGCGGCCACGATCGCGCTCGCGGGGCCCCTGCTCGTGCTCGCGGTGCCGATCCTGGACACGTCCTTCGTCGTCCTCAAGCGCCTCAAGTACAAGCGCTCCCCGTTCGCGCCCGACCAGAACCACTTCTACCACCGTTTCATGCGGATCGGCTTCACCCAGCGCCGCACCGCTGCCTATCTGCACGTCTGGGCCTTGCTCCTGTCGGCCTATGCGATCCTGCTTCGCTTCGAGCCGCCGAGGCCCCGCGGGCACTGGGACACGGCGAACACCCTGATCGCGATCGGCGGCGGCCTGGTCGCCCTCGCGACCTCGGCGTGGATGGTCTACACGCTCGAGATCCTGAAGGCGCGGCACCTGCAGCTCCTGGGTCTTGGCCGGGCGGCCGAGGAGCCCGAGCGCGAGGAGGCGGTCGAGCGCGTTCTGACGGCGGGCGGGCGCCGCTAGAGCGAAGGCAGCGCGAGCCGGAGCAGCTCGGCCGGATCGCGGCGGACCCGCGCCGGCCTGGGCCCGGCCTTGGTGAGGACGAGCTCGGCGGGATCGCGCAGGAACCGGATCCGCCCCTCCTGCTCGAGCGCTTCGTCGACCGCGCCGAGGCGGCCCTCGAAGCTCGACCAGACGGGCGTGCCGAGGACGGCCGCCTCGCGGATCATCGTGCCGCCTGCGGAGACGACCGCGTCTGCGTAGGCGACGAGGCTGGGGCCGTCGACCGCCCGCTCGGGAATGACGAAGCGCTCGCTGAGCGTGCGCACCGCTGCGCGCTGCTCGTCCGTTCGCGCGAGCACGACCGTCTGGGCCGGCTCGCGAGCGAGGCGCTCCAGCACCGCGGTCAGGAGCCGATTCTCCCGCCCGCCGAGGTAGAGCGCGTAGGAGGGCGCGGTCCGGACGACCGCGATCGGCCGGCTCGCGTCGAGCCCGAGCTGGCCGAGCACCGCCCCGTCCGGCTCGAAGGAGGCCAGGTAGTACTCCTCCTTCAGGCCCGGGTAGCGGACGAGTTTGGGCGGCCGCGCCCCGTAGCGGGCGAGCCGCTCGGGCGGAATCGCCTCCGGCACGAGCACACGGTTCGCCAGGCGGCAGTTCAGCTCGTGCTGGAGCCGGGCCCACTCGTAGTCGAACATCGTCGTCGTCGGGATGCCGAGCAGCCGGCCGACCGGGGGCATCTCCGTGGAGCCGTGCGCGAGGCCATAGTCGAAGCGCTTAACGCGGGCGAAGGAGAAGATCTGGGCGGTGCGGCCGGCCGCAGCGAGCCCCTTGCCGAGCCGGCCCGCGCCGCCGTAGTGGCCGACCTGCGTGTAGGGATGGCCCCAGTCCTCGAGCAGCTCGGTCGTATGCGAGAGCGGCCGCGCCGTCAGGCTGACCCGGTGCCCCGCCGCCTCGAGCAGCTCGACGAGCGGGCGCAGGACGACGACGTGGGCGGAGTTCGTCAGGTCGACCCAGATACGCACGAGCGCGGCGGCTCTCAGAGGCTCGCTTGCGGGGAGGCCATCGGGGGCCGCCCGATCGAGTAGCGGACGACGTCGAAGCCGCGGTAGCGCTCCGGGCCCTCGTAGGTGAGGCCGAGCTTCTCCATCACCCGCGTCGAGGCACGGTTTTCGGGCAGGGCGACGGCGACGACCCGGTCGAGCTCGGTCTCTCGCCAGGCTGCCTCGAGCAGCGCGCCGCCGGCCTCGCTCGCGTAGCCCTGGTTCCAGGCGGAGGGGACGATGTGGTAGGCAAGCTCGATCTCCGGGCCTTCCCAGCCGAGCGGAAAGAGCCCGACCGCGCCGACGAGCCGTCCGCTCTCCCGGAGCTCGAGCGCCCAGAAGCCGAAGCCGTCCCGCCCCTGCTTGAGCGTGCGGGCGAGCCGCGCGCGGGTCCCCTCGAGGCTCTGCTGCAGGCTGCCGGGGACGAAGCGCATCGCCTCGGGATCGCCCCAGAGCTCGTGCATTGCAGCCGCGTCCTGCCCGGGTCGAAAGGGCCGCACCCGCAGGCGCCTCGTCTCGAGCGGCAGCTCGATCACGCGGCCTCGACGAACGCGGCCAGCGTCTCGTTGTAGGCAGCGGTCCGCTGGACGTTGTGGCCGGCGCCCGGAAGCACCGCCCGCCGGGCCGGGAGGTCGCGCTCGAGCACGTCGGCGACCGCGTCCAAGGCGGCACTGTGCGCGCCGGAGACGACCAGCTTCGGGAAGGGCGCCGCGTGCAGAGTGGCGAGCGGAATCTCGGCTTCCTGCGGCGGGCGCTCGGCCATCGCCGCCCGGGTCGCCGCCTCGAAGGCGGGCGAGAGCCGCTCGGGGAGCCTGAGCGAGACGCCGACGAGCGGCAGGAAGTACTCGAGGTAGGCCCGTGGCTCGCTCGGGGCTCGCTCCAGCGCCGCCAGGAATTCCTCGACCGCTGGGTCGCCGCGTGCGAGCGCGAACGCCGGCGGCTCGTTCAGGGTCAGCGAGCGGAGCCTCCCGTTCGCCTCGGCGGCTGCGAGCAACGCGATCACGCCGCCGTAGGAGTGGCCGACGAGATGGTCGCCCGGCTGGAGTAGCCGCGCGAGCGCGTGCGCCTGCGCCTCGAAGTCGATCCGCTCGAGCGGTGGATTCGGCGGGTAGCCCGGACGCTCGAGGATGACGAGCGTGAAGCGGTCGGCGAGGGGCCGCTGGGGCTCCCAGGTGATCGCGCCGGTGCCGACGCTCCCATGTACGAGCACGATGCGGGGCCCGCTCCCGCTCGTCTCGAGGTGGAAGTCGGCCACGGAGCCCACGATAACGCCTGAACAAAGTCCGGCGAAATTCGCCTGTTTTCGTGGAGAAAAGCCAGCTTGGCCGTGTCACAAGCTCTGATATGCTCGCCCCGTGGAGCGCGGTTCCCGTCCGACGTTTCAGCCGGCGGGAGCGGGTGCGGTCCTCGGCACGGTGACGCTCGCGGGGATCGGAGTCGGCGCCGGAATCGGCTGGGCCGCGGGCTCGCCCGGACTCGGCGCGCTCGGAGGCGCGGTCGTCGGGATCCCGGCGGGTGTCTTCGCCGTCTACCGGCGCTACCGCGGGTACTTCACGTGAACGGCGTCCTCTCGACCCCGCGGCCGCTACCGAACCGGCTCTGGCCCGCCCTGGCCGGCGCGGTCCTGATCCTGCTCGCGCTGCCGATCTTCCTCGTGGCCGGCTGGCCGACGGGTGGGTGGGCGCTAGGCGCGGCCTTGTATGCCGCGAGCCAGGGTCTCGCGCTCTTTCTCTCCCGCCTGCCGCTCGGTGCCGACAGCCTCAGGTCGTCCGGGCTCGTCGCCGTCGCGAGGACCGTGCGCGTGATCGGGGTAATGGTCGTCCTGATCGCGGTCACCGTCGCCCACAAGTCGCTCGGCGTCTCGGCCGCGCTCCTCTTTGTGGCCGCTTACACGCTCGAGCTTCTCGTCTCGCTCGTCTCCTACTTCAGCGGAGAGCCGCGGTGAGAGCGCGGGCGCTGCTCGCCCTCGGCCTCCTCTTTTCGGCGGCGCCCCAGGCTGCCTCGGCGGCGCCGACCTTCCGGCCGGACCAGGAGTTCAGGCTCAACGACTGGGTTCCGATCCATCTCGGCCCGCTCGACCTGTCGATCAACAAGGCGGTCGCCTACCTGGCCCTCGGCTCCCTGGTGACGATCCTGCTCGGCCTCGTCCTGATGCGGAGCCGGCTGGCCCTCCTGCCCGATCGGCGCCAGACCGTCGGCGAAGCGATCTACGAGGTCACGCAGAGCCAGATCGCCGAGCAGGGGCTGCCGGCAAAGGCGATCGGACGCTGGTTCCCGTACGTCGCCTCGCTGTTTCTGTTCATCTGGGTGCTCAACCTGCTCGGGTTCCTGCCCCTGCCCCTGATGAACGACAAGGTGCATCTCGCCGGGGTCGCGCTGCCGACATGGGGGATCTACGCCGTCACCTCGCAGCTCTCGGTCACGCTCGTGCTCGCGCTCTTCAGCGTCGTTTTCACCCATGTCGAAGGGGTGCGCTGGAACGGACTCGCCTACTTCAAGAGCTTCATCCCGGCGGGCGTCCCTCGGCCGATGGTTCCGATCATGGCCGTCCTCGAGACGATCTCCCACATCTTTCGGGTGATCAGTCTCAGCGTGCGTCTGTACGCGAACATGCTCGCGGGCCACATGCTGATCCTGGTCTCGATCGGGCTGATCTTCATCCTCGGCGGGCTCACCTTCTACATCGTCGTCCCGATCTCGTTCGTGATCGGAATCCTCTTCTATCTCTTCGAGGTGGGGATCGTCGTCACCATCCAGGCGTTTATCTTTGCGGCCCTGACCGCGATCTACATCGGCTCGGCGATCGAGCCCGCTCACTAAGGAGGACGCTCGTGGTTCAGACAGTGCTCGCCGCAGGGAGTGTCGTGAAGGCTGCGAAGGCGCTCGGGTTCGGTCTCGGGATGGGACTCGGCTCGCTCGGAGCCGGGATCGGGATCGGGAACGTCTTTGCCTCGATGATCCAGTCGGTTGCCCGGCAGCCCGAGCTCCGTGGCGAGCTGCAGGGAATCATGTGGCTGGGCTTCGCGCTCACGGAGGCTGTTGTCTTCTACGGCCTCGTCGGCGGCTTCCTCGGGTTCGTGCTGGTACCGGGATGATCGCGGCTTCCAGCCCGCTGACCCGGATCGTCCCCGGGCTGATGATCTGGACGCTCGTTTTCTTCGGCCTGACCTTTTACGTCCTGAAGCGGTTCGCCTTCGGCCGGATCCAGCAGCTGATCGACGAGCGCCGCGAGCGGATCCGGAAGGCGATCGAGGAAGCCGACAAGGCACGTGCCGAGGCGCGCAAGCTGCTCGAGGAGCACCGCAAGCTGATCGGGCAGGCGAAGGAGGAGGCCGAGGAGATCCGCTCGACCGCGAGGCACGAGGGCGACGCCCAGCTCCGCCGGGTGAAGGAGGAGGCCGAGGCCGACCGCCGGCGCCGGCTTGAGGAGACCAAGCGCGAGATCGAGGCCGAAACGCGGCGGGCGCTCGAGCAGATCCGGGCCGAGGTGGCCGAGCTCAGCCTGCTCGCCGCCGAGAAGGTGACGCGGAAGTCGCTCGACGGCGAGGATCAGCGACGCCTGATCGAGGAGGCGGTCGGCGAGCTCGACTTCAGCGTCCTGGAGCGAAACGACTAGGCGTGGCCCGCGAGCAACGGCTGTACGCGCGCGCACTCTATGAGGCCGCGAAGCAGGACGACCGGCTCGGGCCGGTGCGGGAGGAGCTGGCCCAGTTCATCTCGGCAGAGCGGGAGGTGCCCGAGCTACGCGAGCTCCTCCGCAACCCCCAGTTCGGCCAGCAGGTCAAGAAGGCGGCGCTCCAGGAGCTCCTGCGGGGCGAGGAGGAGCTCGTGCGGAACTTCCTGCTCCTGCTGGCGGAGAAGGGCCGCGCGGGCGAGATCGAGGAGATCGCCCGCGAGCTGGAGCGGCTGGCCGCGCAGGAGGAGGGGATCCTGGACGTCGAGCTGACGACGGCGGTCGAGCTCTCGGACGAGGTCGCCGGCCAGGTGATCGGGCAGATCGAGCAGGCCTCCGGCCGCGAGGTCAGGGCGAGACGGAACGTCGATCCCGACCTGATCGGCGGCATCGTCCTGCAGGCCGGCTCGCTTCGCCTCGATGCGAGCGTGCGCGGCCGCCTCGACCGCCTTCGCCACGAACTGAAAGGACGAGCAGCGTGAAACTGAGACCGGACGAGATCACCTCGATCCTGAAGCAGCGGATCGAGCACTACGACGTCGAGACCGACCTCGCCGAGGTCGGCAGCGTGCTCGAGGTGGGGGACGGGATCGCGCGCGTCTACGGGCTCGAGAACGCACTCTCGATGGAGATGCTCGAGTTCGAGCACGGCGTCACCGGCCTCGCCTTCAACCTGGAGGAGGACAACGTCGGCGCCTCGCTCTTCGGCGAGTGGGAGCAGGTGACGGAGGGTGAGGTCGTCAAGCGGACGGGCCAGGTCGCGAGCATCCCGGTCGGCGA
Source organism: Gaiellaceae bacterium (assembly GCA_036378475.1). GTDB lineage: Bacteria > Actinomycetota > Thermoleophilia > Gaiellales > Gaiellaceae > 13-2-20CM-68-14. The sequence goes on along the minus strand of DASUWJ010000014.1, from coordinate 1,548 downwards.
GGCGCTGATCGGCCGGATCGTCAACCCGCTCGGGCAGCCGCTCGACGGGCAGGGGCCGATCGAGACGACCGAGGCGCGGCCGATGGAGTTCAAGGCCCCGGGCGTGATCGACCGCCAGCCGGTCAAGGAGCCGCTCCAGACCGGCCTGAAGGCGATCGACTCGATGATCCCGATTGGTCGCGGCCAGCGCGAGCTGATCATCGGCGACCGCGGCACCGGCAAGACCGCGATCCTGGTCGACACGATCCTGAACCAGGCGGGTCAGGACCTGATCTGCATCTACGTCGCGATTGGGCAGAAGGCCTCGACGGTCGCGCAGGTCTACGAGCGGCTGAAGGACGCCGGCGCGATGGACTACACGATCATCGTCACCGCGGCCGCCTCCGAGGCGGCGCCGATCAAGTGGATGGCGCCCTATGCCGGTACGGCGATGGGGGAGTACTTCCTCTACGACGGCAGGCATGCCCTCTGCCTCTACGACGACCTCTCCAAGCACGCCGACGCCTACCGGCAGATGTCGCTCCTGCTGCGCCGGCCGCCGGGGCGCGAGGCCTACCCCGGCGACGTCTTCTACCTCCATTCGCGGCTGCTCGAGCGGGCCGTCAAGCTCTCGGACGAGCTCGGGGGCGGCTCGCTGACGGCGCTGCCGGTCGTCGAGACGCAGGCCGGAGACGTCTCGGCCTACATCCCGACGAACGTGATCTCGATCACCGACGGCCAGATCTTCCTCGAGTCCGAGCTCTTCTACTCGGGTGTCCGACCGGCGATCAACGTCGGTATCTCGGTCTCGCGGGTGGGCGGCAACGCCCAGACGAAGGCGATGCGCTCGGTCGCGGGGCGCCTGAAGCTCGACCTCGCGCAGTACCGCGAGCTCGAGGCCTTCTCCCAGTTCGGCTCCGAGCTCGACCAGGCGACCCAGCGGACGCTCGCCCGCGGCGAGCGGATGGTCGCGACGCTCAACCAGCCCCAGTACCAGCCCTGGGCGCTCGAGGAGCAGGTGGCGGCGATCTTCGCCGGCAACGAAGGCTTCCTGGACGAGATCCCGACCGACCAGGTGCAGCGCTTCCAGGAGGAGCTGCGCGAGCACCTGCGTACGGAGGAGTCGATCTACAAGGCGATCCGGGAGCAGAAGGAGCTGTCCGAGGAGACGAGTCAGGCGCTTCGCCGCGAGATCGAGAAGTTCGCCAAGACCTTCGCGGTCAAAGAGAAAGCCCTGGTCTAGGTGGCGACAGTCCAGGATCTGAAGCGGCGGATCCGCTCGATCACGAACACGCGCAAGATCACGAAGGCGATGGAGCTCGTCGCCTCGGCGCGCCTGCGCCGCGCGCAGGGCCGGATCGAGGCGATGCGCCCCTACGCCGACCGGATGCTCGAGCTGATGGCGATCACCTCGCGGGCCGGGGGCTCGGTACGCCTGCCGCTGCTCGAGCGGCGTGAGCAGGTCAGAAGCGTCGCGATCCTGGCGATCACAGCCGACCGGGGGCTGGCCGGCGCCTTCAACGCGCAGATCCTGCGACGCGCCTTCGCGCTCGAGCGCGAGCTCCGCGG
>DASUWJ010000013.1:0-4669 GCA_036378475.1 Gaiellaceae bacterium | reverse complement strand
GCCGCCGGGCAGCCGGTCGTCCTGCCGACCGACACCGTCTACGGCCTCTGTGCGAATCCCTACAGCGAGGAGCCGGTCCGGCGCGCCTACCGGCTGAAGGGGCGAGACGAGGGCCAGCCGAGCGCGCTCCTCGCGGCCGATGTCGACCTGCTCTTCGAGTGCGTCCCCGAACTCCGCGGCCGGGTCGGCGTGCTCGTCCGGGCACTCCTGCCGGGCCCCTTGACGCTCGTCGTCCCGAACCCGGCCCGGCGCTACCCGTGGCTGACCGGGCGCCGGCGCGAGACGATCGGCGTCCGCGTGCCCGAGCTGCCCGGGCCGGCCGCGGTCGTCCTCGCCCCGGCCGGGTGTGTGATGGCCACGAGCGCGAACCTGCCCGGCGGCCCCGATCCGGCCCGGCTCGAGGAGGTGCCCGAGCAGCTTCGAGCCGGCTGCGGCGCGGTCTTGGACGGGGGCCCGCTGCCGGGGGTGCCCTCGACCGTGATCGACCTGACGGGCAAGGAGCCGCGTATCCTGCGCGAGGGCGCTGTCCCCGCGGCGACCGCGCTCGGCCGGCTGGTCAGTCTCGTCCCTTAAGTAGCATCCGGGAAACCGACGAGGAGCGTCCGCATGGCCGTCGCCGAGCAAAGCTTGCAGCAGTTTCGCACCGCCGGGCTGGCGGAGATCGACCCCGAAATCGCCGAGCTCCTCGGGCGCGAGCTCGAGCGCCAGCGCGGCCAGATCGAGCTGATCGCCTCGGAGAACTTCACCTGGCCGAGCGTGCTCGAGGCGGTCGGTTCGACGCCGACGAACAAGTACGCCGAGGGCTATCCCGGCAAGCGCTACTACGGCGGCTGCGAGGTGATCGACGAGATCGAGCAGACGGCGATCGACCGGGCGAAGGAGCTGTTCGGGGCCGAGCACGCGAACGTGCAGCCCCACGCCGGCGCGCAGACGAACATGGCCGTCTATGCGGCCGTGCTCGAGCCGGGCGAGACGATCCTCTCGCTCAGCCTCGACCATGGCGGCCACCTGACCCACGGGCTCAAGGTCAACTTCTCGGGCCGCCTCTACACGATCGCCCACTACGGCGTCTCGCGCGAGACGATGACGGTCGACTACGACGAGGTGCTGGAGCTCGCGAAGCGCCACCGGCCCAAGCTGATCGTCTGCGGCGGCTCGGCGTATCCACGTACGGTCGAAACGGACAAGTTCCGCGAGATCGCAGACGAGGTCGGCGCACTGCTCCTGTGCGACATGGCCCACTTCGCGGGGCTCGTCGCCGCGGGCCTGCACCCGAACCCGGTGCCGAACTGCCACTTCGTCACCTCGACCACGCACAAGACGCTGGCCGGGCCACGGTCGGGCTTCATCCTCTGCGAAAAGGAGTACGCCCAGGCGGTCGATCGGGCCATCTTCCCGGGGCTGCAAGGCGGCCCGCTCGAACACACGGTTGCGGCCAAGGCGACCTGCTTCAAGATCGCGGCCTCGGAGCCCTTCCGGGACTACCAGCGCCAGGTGCGGGCGAACGCCGACGCGCTCGCGGAGGGGCTCGTGGAGGGCGGGCTCGACGTCCTGACCGGGGGCACGGACACGCACCTCCTGCTCGTCGACCTGCGCGACTCCAAGTGGTCGGGCAAGGACGCGCAGGAGCGGCTCGAACGGGTCAAGGTGACGACGAACCGCAATGCCGTGCCCTTCGACGAGCGCCCGCCGATGATCGCCTCGGGGCTCCGGCTCGGCACCCCGGCGGCGACGATGCGCGGCTTCGACGAGGCCGATTTCCGCGAGGTGGCGCGGATCATCGTCGAGACGCTCCGGCACGAGGCCGACTTCGCAGCGCTCGGCGCGCGGACGAAGGCGCTCTGCGACAAGCATCCCCTGTACCCCGGCTTCCGCGGCTACACGACCTACGTGGCGTGAGCGGCCGGCTCACGGTCGTCAGCCACCCGCTGGTCCAGCACAAGCTCTCCTACCTGCGCGACCGGGAGACGCCGACCGTCCACTTTCGCAAGCTCGCGAACGAGGTGACGCTGCTTTTGACCTACGAGGCGACCAAGGACTTCCCGACCGAGCCGGTGGAGATCGAGACGCCGCTCGAGCCGATGCTCGCGGCGCGGATCTCGGGCAAGAAGGTCGCCGTCTGCCCGGTGCTTAGGGCCGGCCTCGGGATGCTCGACGGGGTGCTCTCGCTGGTCTCGAGCGCGCGGGTCGGCTTCCTCGGCATGTACCGAGACGAAGAGACGCTGGAGCCGGTCGAGTACTACGTGAAGCTCCCCGGCGACCTCGAGCAGCGCGACGCGATCGTGCTCGACCCGATGCTCGCGACCGGCAACTCGAGCGCCGCCGCGCTCGCGACCGTCAAGGACGCCGGCGCCCGCTCGGTGATGCTCGTCTGCCTCGTCTCGGCCCCCGAGGGGATCGAGCACGTCCACGCCGAGCACCCGGATGTCCACATCGTCACGGCCGCGGTCGACCGGGGCCTGAACGAGAAGGGCTTCATCGTGCCGGGCCTCGGCGACGCCGGCGACCGGCTCTACGGCACCCGCTAGCCGGCCCCGCCGGGGCGCTCTTCCCCGCCCGCCGGCTTCGTCATCCCCCAGACGAGGCGGATCAGGTGCGCGCGCATCCCGGGTAGCCGCCCGAGCGCGCGGTCGAGTGCGATCAGGGTCGAGAGGAGCCGCTCTCGGCCGGCGAGGAAGCGGAAGAGACGGCGGGGCGGCAGCCGCTCCGAGGCACGCGTGAAGAGGTAGTGGACGAAGCTGCTGCGCTCGAACCACGGCTCGCAGCCTGCGGCGCGAATCAGCGCCGCGAGCTCGGTCTCGCGAAAGCCGCCGTGCAGCGTGAAGCGGAGGTCTTCGGGCGAGGGCGGCTCCTGGCGGTGGAAGTAGCGCATCAGCGGCTTGAGCACGGTCAGCTTGGCCCCCTGCCAAAGCGGCGAGTAGGCGTCGTCTGAGAAGACGGCCCGGCCGCCCGGCCGAAGGACGCGGCCGGCCTCGGCCAGCAGGCGCCGCACATCCTCGACGTGGTGGACCATCGCGTAGGCGTAGACGAGGTCGACGCTGGCGTCCGCGAAGGGCAGCTCGGTGCCGTCGATCGCCGCCCAGTAGACCGGGCCCTCGAGCTCGCCCGCCCAGCGGTCGCGCGCCGCCTGGACGGCGACCGGCGAGAGGTCGGAGAAAACGAGCGCGGCCGGCCCGCGGGCGAGGAAGGAGAGCTCCTTTTCCGAGGTGCCGTTTCCGAGCAGCAGCACCACCCGCCCCGCCAGCTCGCCCACGCGCTCGAGCACCGCTTCGTTCATCGGGTAGTAGCGGCTGCGCCAGTGGCGCTCGAGCGAGCGAAGCGGGGGCGGTGGCCCCGAGCGCTCCGCGTCGTACCAGTCGTCGTAGTGCTCCTGCTCGGCGCCGCCGCCGGCGGGGAGCAGGTCGAGAATCTGCTCGCGGGACTCGCGCGCAACCCGGCCGCAGCCGGCGCAGACGACCCGCTCCGCGTCCGGATCGAGCGGCCCACCGCAGCGCGGGCAGCGAAAGCCGAGGCTCAAGCCCGCTTGGCTTCGGTGGCCGCGAGCAGGCCGGGCCGCTGCATCGCCTCCAGCCAGATCTCGCGTGCCTCCTCGCGGCTCGCCCTGCTCGGCAGGCGCTCGATCACCCAGGCGGCCCCGGCGGTCGGAATCTCGCCCTCGATCGCGCAGATGCCCTGGTGCCGCTCCTCGCCGAGCGCCTCGCCCGGGCCGGCCAGGACCTCGCTCAGGGTCTCGCCGCGGCGGATCCCGACCAGCTCCAGCTCGATCTCGCCGCCCGGGCCGGCCAGGCGCCAGATCCGCTCGGCGAGCTCGCCGACCGTCAGCATCACGGGGTCGCAGGGACCGCAGAGCGGAATCCGCTCGCCGGCCAGGAGCGCCGCCTGCGCGACGAGGCAGGCCGCGTGCGCCATCGTGATCCAGTAGCGCACCATCCCCGTGTCCGTCACCGTCAGCGGCTGGCCGGCGCGCGCCTGGCGCAGGAAGATCTCGGAGGCGGCGCCCGCCGAGCCGAGCACGTTGACGAGCCGCACCGCCGTACGGTCGGCGCCGGCCCGGCGCGCCGCGAAGGCGGTCAGCTGCTCCATGAAGCGTTTCGTTCGCCCGTAAAAGCTCTGCGCGAGCGCCGCCTTGTCGGTCGAGGCGACGACGACCGTCTCGACGCCCGCAGCCTCGGCCGCGCGGAGCAGGTTCCAGGAGCCGTGCAGGTTCGTGTCGACGAACTCCTCGGGAAAGACCTCGGCCCAGTCGACGTGCTTGTAGGCGGCGAGGTGGAAGACGACGTCGGGCTTCGCCGCCGCGAGCTCGGCCTCCAGGCGGCTCGGCTCGCGAATGTCGCAGAGCACGTGGCGGAAACGGTGGATGAGCTCCGGGTCGCGCGCGCGCCGATCGGCGATCAGTGACGACTCGTGCCCGTCGAGGATCGTGATCAGCTCGGGCCGGAAGCCGGACAGGAACGTCCCGAGTGCGCCGCCGATCGAGCCGCCGCCGCCGGTCAGGAGGATCCGCCGGCCACCAAAGCGCTCCTGCAGCTCGAGCACCGAGGGCACCGGATCGCGCCGCGCCAGGACCGCCTGCCAGTCGAAGGGATCCTGTACGGCCCTGCGCGCCAGGGACTTGGTCTTCGCGGCCGGCTCCGCGAGCGCCCGCTCGATTGCGCGGTAGGCGGCCTTC
>DASUWJ010000012.1:0-5904 GCA_036378475.1 Gaiellaceae bacterium | reverse complement strand
CAAGCCGACGGGAATCACGCGTGTGCACGGTCAGGAGCAGGAGGCGAAGCTCGGCGGCCGGCGCGTGCTCCTCTACCCGCTCTACCATCCGGCGGCCGCGCTCTACACCCCCGCGATGCTGAAGGTGCTGGAGGCGGACTTTGCCCGCCTGCCGGAGCTGCTCGGCGGCTCCCCCGAGACGGCCGCCCCGCCGCCGCTTGCGCCCGTGACCGCCGCACCCGCGGTCCAGCTCGGTCTCTTCTGAGCCGGTGGAGCTAGCCTCCGCCTCGGCGGCGGAGACGGAGGCGATTGCCGCGCGGCTCGCGCGCGGTCTCCGCCGCGGAGACGTGGTTACCGTTTCCGGAGCGCTCGGGTCCGGCAAGACGACCTTCGTCCGAGGTGCCTGCCGCGGGCTCGGCGTCCAGGTTCCGGTCACGAGCCCCACCTTTACGATCGGCCACCGCTACCCGGGCGATCCGGCCGTGTCGCACCTTGATCTCTTCCGGTTCCAGGGCCTCTCCGCCGCCGAGTGGGGCGACCTGGAGCCGTACTTCCAGGATGCGATCTGCTTCGTCGAGTGGCCCGAGGCGGCCTCCGGCGCGCTCCCGGCGCCTCGGGTCTCGGTACGTTTGTCACACGTGGATCGAGATCGGAGGCTGATCGAGTTGCGAAGCGACGACCACGGGCTGCTGCTCGAGGCGGCCGGCGATGCTGACGCTCGCGTTTGACACCGCGACGAGCGTCGCCACCAGCGCGCTCGTCCGCGACGGAGAGCTCCTCGCCGAGCGCGCCTCGCGCGCGCTGCGCGTCCTCGCCGACGTCTCCGAGCTGCTGCAGGAAGGCAAGGCCGAGCCGGGTGAGCTCGGCGCGCTCGTCGTCGGTACGGGCCCGGGCAGCTTCACCGGCGTACGGATGGGCCTCGCCGCGGCGCGGGCGCTCGCCTTCGCGCTCGAGCTGCCCCTGGCCGGCGTCTCGACGCTCGAGGCCCTCGCGGCCGGGTCACCCGGTGCGCTGCCGGTCGTGGATGCCGGCCGGCGCGAGGTCTTCACGCTCGTCGGCGGGGCGCTGGCGGTACTCGCGCCCCAGCAGCTGCGCCTCGAGCGCGGGACCGTCTGCGTGGGGGACGGCGCGGTTCGCTATCGCAGTGCGCTCGAGCAGCTCGGCGCGGCGATCCCGCCGCGAGAGAGCGAGCTCCACCTGCCGCGGGCCCGCTTCCATGCCGCCCTCGCCCGCGAGTTCGGTTCCCCCGAGGCCGTTGAGCCGTTGTACCTGCGGGTGCCGGACGCGGAGCGGACCCGATGAAGGAGATGACGCGCGTCGAACTGCGGCCGCTGCAGATGCGCGACCTGAACGCGATCGAGACGATCGAGCGCGCCTCGTACCCGACGCCGTGGTCGCGCTCGATGTTCGCGAGCGAACTGGCCAAGCCGTCCTCGATCTGCCTGGGAGCGTTCGACCTCGAGAGCGGCGAGCTCGTCGGCTACCTCGTCATCTCCCGCTACGTGGATGCCTGGCACGTGATGAACGTCGCGGTCGATCCGGCCCAGCGCCGGCGCGGCGTGGCGACCACCCTCTTGGAGCGGCTCTTCGAGCTGACGGCGGGCCGCGGCCGGCGGGGCTACACGCTCGAGGTGAGAGTCTCGAACTCGGAGGCAATCGCGCTCTACGAGCGGCTCGGCTTCAAGCCGCGAGGCATCAGGCGCGGCTACTACACCGACAACCGGGAAGACGCCCTGATCATGTGGAAGGACCCGATCAGCGACCTCCCGGATGGCTGAGCCGGCAGCGAGCTCGCGGACGCGCGCGCCCGTCCTCGCCCGCCGGCACGAGCAGCGGGACCGGAAGCTGATCCTCGCGCTCGAGACCTCCTGCGACGAGACCGCGGCCGCGGTTGTCGCCGCCGACGGCTCGATCCTCGCGAACGTCGTCTCCTCGCAGGCCGACCTGCACGCGCGGTTCGGGGGCGTCGTGCCCGAGGTCGCCTCCCGCCGGCACCTTGAGCTCGTGCTCCCGGTTGTCGCGACTGCGCTGGCGGAAGCAGAAGTCGAGCTGCCCGAGCTCGCCGCCGTCGCCGTCACCCAGGGGCCCGGCCTGATCGGGGCGCTTCTCGTCGGGCTCTCGGCCGCGAAGGCGCTCGCCCTCGCCCACAAGCTGCCGCTCGTCCCGGTCGATCACCTGCACGGCCACGTCGCCTCGCTCTACCTGCAGCCGGAGGAGTTCGAGCCGCCGTTTCTCTGCCTGCTCGCGAGCGGCGGGCATACCCTCCTGATCGACGTTCCGCGGCGGGGCGCGTTCCGGGTGCTGGGCACGACTCTGGACGACGCCGCGGGGGAGGCCTTCGACAAGGGCGCGCGCCTGCTCGGGCTCGGCTATCCGGGCGGCGCCGCGCTCGAGCGGCTCGCGCGCGAGGGCGACCCGGGCGCCTACCGGTTTCCGGTCGCGAAGGTGCCGGGGCTCGACTTTTCCTTCTCGGGGCTCAAGACCGCGCTCCTCTACGCCGTGCGCGAGCTCTCCGAGGCAGAGCTCGGCCGACGCCGTGCCGACCTGGCCGCGAGCTACCAGCGCGCGATCGTCCGCGCCCTCGTCACGCGCGCTGCCGAGGCAGCGGCCGAGACCGGAGCGCGCAGGCTCGCGGTCGTCGGCGGCGTCGCCGCGAATACGGAACTCCGCAGCTCGCTGCCCGAGGCGGCGCTTGCGCCGCTCGCACTCTGCACGGACAACGCGGCGATGATCGGCTCGGCCGCGAGATATGCCGAGCCAATCCCCTTCCCCGGTTATCTTGCGCTGGATGCGTATGCCTCCTCTGGAGCGCGGGCGGGGCTCGCCGGGATCTCCGTCTAGGCCCGAGCGGCATCCCAAGCGGCGAGTCGTCCGCTCGCTCGGTTCGAGTGCCCGTGTGGCGCAGTCGGCGGCACTCGCGCTCGTCGCACTCGCCTGTACCGCCCTCGTACTTGGCGCGGGCGGGACGACCTCGGCCACGCCCACGATCACCTCGGCGGCCTCGGCCTGGCGCGGCCTCGCCGGCAGCGCGCGCCCCCAGGTCTCGGTCGGACAGCGGATGATCGTCGTCCTCAAGGCCCCCTCGCTCGCCGAGCGCGTCGCCGCGGCCGGCGGCCGGGCGAGCGATTCGCAGGAGCGCCAGTGGACCGCGGCCGCGGTCGCCTCGCGCCAGCAGGTCCTGGCGACGCTCGCCGCCCACGGTATCCAGGTGCGGGTCGATTACTACTTCGCGCGGGTGATCAACGGTTTCTCGGCCGCGCTCGATTCCGAGGCTGCGGCTCTGCTCGAGCGCCAGCCCGAGGTCGCGGGCGTCTATCCGGTCCGGATCGCATATCCCGCCGAGCTCTCCTCGGAGCTGCTCGCCCGCGACGAGCTTGCGCGCGGCGCCGCCCACCGCCCGGAGATCATGCTGCCCGGTTTCGACGGCCGTGGCGTCACGATCGCGCTGCTCGATACCGGTGTCGACCGGGCGCAGCCGTTCCTGCGCGGGCGGGTGCAGAACGGGATCGACATCCTCGCCGACAGCGATTTCAACGCCCTGGCGGCGACGAAGCCGGATGACGCCACCAGCCTCGAGCGGCACGGGACCGAGATGGCCGGCCTGCTCGTCGGCGCCGGTGGCCCCGAGGGGCTCGGCGGCGTGGCCACGGGTGCGTCGGTGCTGCCGATCCGGGTGGCCGGGTGGCAGCCGGACGTCAACGGCGGTTGGGCGGTCTACGCGCGGACCGACCAGCTGATCGCCGGCCTCGAGCGGGCGGTCGACCCGAACCAGGACGGCGACGCGCACGACGCCGCCAGGATCGCGCTCGTGGCGCTCGCCGCGTCCTACGCGGCCTTCGCGGATGCACCGGACGCACAGGCCATCCAGGGCGCCCTCGATCTCGACACACTCGTCGTCGCCCCGGCGGGAAACGACGGCCCCGGCGGCCCTGCCTTCGGCAGTCTCTCGAGCCCCGGCGCCTCGGCGGCGGCTTTGAGCGTCGGCGCGGCCGACCTGCGCTCCCAGACCGAGCAGGTGCGAGTCGTCGTCCGGGTCGGCCTCAACGTCCTCGTCGACCGCCTGCTGCCGCTCGCGGGGGCGGTGTTGCCGGCGCGCGCGAGCGAGCTTCAGATCGCCGCTCCGAAGGCGCGGCTCGGGCCGAGCCGACTCGGCAGCTTCGTCGCGGCGCCACCACTCGATGCCTTCTTCGACCAGCACGGGCTCAGCACCGTCGCCGGGCGTGCCGCCCTCGTTTGGGCGGGAGACGATCCCGTCACCGCGGTCGAGAACGCCGCCCGCGCCGGCGCCGCGGCGGTCGTCCTCTACGGCACCGCGATCCCGCCGGGCGGGCTCGGTCTGGACGAGAACGTCTCCGTGCCGGTCGTCGCCGTCCCGGACGACGTCGCGCGGACGGCACTGGCGGCGCTCGCCCACGGTCGCCGGCCCGCACTCTCACTCGGCTCGGCGCGGATCGTCAACAACGGCACCGCCGGCGGCGTTGCCCCCTTCTCCTCCCAAGGGCTCTCCTTCGACTGGCGCGTGCGGCCGAATCTGCTCGGCCCAGGCGTCGCCCTGATGACCTCCGAACCCTCCGTGGCCGAGAGCGGGGCGCCGGCGTATGGGACCGTCAACGGCTCGAGCGCCGCGGCCGCCACGGTCGCGGGCGCCGCCGCGCTCCTGGCGCAGGCGCGGCCCGATCTCGACGCCTACGCCCTCCGGAGCGCGCTCGCGGGCTACGCGAGGCCGCTCGGCGGCTCGGTCCTCGCCGAGGGCACCGGCCTCGTCGATGTCGGCGCCGCGGCCGCGGCCGAGCTCGCCAGCACCCCGACCAGCCTCGCCTTCGGTCCCGCCGACCGCCAGAACTGGCACTCGGTCCAGCAGCTGACGATCCGGAGCATCTCGACCCGCCTGCTGCGCCTGCACGTGACCGTGCCCGAGTCGGGCGGGGCGGGGCTCGCGCTCGCGGCCTCGCCGGAGCGCTTCGCGCTGCCTCCCGGCAGCAGGATCACGATCAAGGTCACGGCGTCGTTTCGCGGCCGGCCGGGGACCGCTCCGCCGGCGGAGGGGTCGATCGAGATCGGCAGCCCCTCAACCCTGGCGATCAGGGTGCCGTTCGCGATCCCCTTCGGGCGGGATCGAAGCCCGCTCCTGAGCGCGGTTCAGCTCTCCCGGCGGGCCTTCAGGCCCTCGGATACGGCGCCGGCCGTCCTCTCCTTCCAGGCCGGCGGTCTCGCCAGCGGCGCGCAGGGTGCCGAGATCCGGCCCGTCGGCAGGCTCGACATGGTGCTGACAAGCTCGATCGGAACGAGGCTCGGACTGCTCGTCCGCATGCGCGATCTCCTGCCCGGCCGCTATGCCTTCGGCCTGACCGGCCGCGACCCGAACGGCAACACGCTCCCGCCCGGCCGCTACACGCTGGCCCTGACCGCGATCCCGCCGGACGGCAGCCGGGCCACGCGCCGCAGGGTGTCCTTCACCATCAAGTAGCGATGTATGCTCCGGCCGCTATTTGCGGCAATTTCTCCGCCTGTCCAGTGCCGAAGGAGCGTCCGTGACCGCGATCGAACTCCCCGAGTCCCACCTGCGCGAGAATCCGTACGAGATCGCGAAGGAGCAGCTGCGCCGGGTCGCCGACCAGTTTGCAATCGACCCGAATCTCGTCAATGTCCTGCAGGAGTGCAAGAAGGCCGTCGTCGTCTCCGTGCCGGTGACGATGGACGACGGCGTGATCCAGGTCTTCGAGGGCTACCGGGTCACGCACAACATCGCGCGCGGGCCGTCCAAGGGCGGGATCCGCTACCACCCCGACGTCGAGCTCGACGAGGTGAAGGCGCTCGCGATGTGGATGACCTGGAAGTGCGCCCTGATGGGAATCCCCTTCGGCGGCGCCAAGGGCGGCATCCGAGTCGACCCGAAGCGGCTCTCGCAGAGCGAGCTGCAACGGA
>DASUWJ010000011.1:0-2412 GCA_036378475.1 Gaiellaceae bacterium | reverse complement strand
ATGGACGCGCGGTTGGGGTCGACGTCAGCCCCCACGACTTCCGCCACACCAAGGCGACGACGCTGCTCAACGCCGGCGCCAAGCTCTCGGAAGTCCAGGATCTTCTCGGACACGCCTCGCCCGAGACGACCAAGAAGATCTACGCCCACTACGAGCTCTCGCACTTGCGCGAAGCCTTCGACCGCTTCAGCATCCCCGCCGAGGTCTTGGCCGAGCGCGCCCGGAGGCGGCGAGAGACGTAGCGTGCCGTCGCGCTCGCTTCGCACCTCGCAATCCAGAGCCACTCGATCTCTCGGCGGCGTAGGCGGCGGCCGGCGGGCGGCGTCGCCGGGAAACGGGAGGCGAGACGTTTTCGTTGATTTTCTCTGGAGGGGCGGGCGATGGTCGGGGCTCACGCGGGCGCCGCGGCGGGCGCGGGCGCCGTGCGGGCGGCCAGCGCGCGCAGCAGCCGCTTGAGGTTGCAGGCGGCGGCCTTGAGGAGGTGCTCGAAGTGCCGCTTGCGGTCGCCGCGGTAGCGATGGCGGCGCAGGCCGTGGGCGCGCACCAGCTCGGACAGGGTCGCCTCGACGCCCGGCCGGGCGTGCATGCGCTGCCGGAAGGCGTCGGTCCGGGCCTCGGCCCGGCGCGCTTGCAGGAGTTCAAAGTGCTCGCTCAGGTGCAGGCTGCGGCCGGTCTGGCTGGTCGTGCACCGCGGCCGCAGGGGGCAGGCGGCGCAGACCGCCGCCGCGAACTGGATGTTGACGGCCCGGCTGCCGTCGCGGTCGGCCCGCGCGCTCCACTTGGCGCTGGGGTGCCCGGCGGGGCAGGTCGCCCGCCGCGCCGCCCGGTCGATCGTGAAGTCGGCGAGCTTGAGCTCGGCGGGGGAGGTGTCCGCGAGCGGCGGCCCGACCAGCTCGATCCCCGCCGCCCGGCTGTCGCGGAGCTGCTTGCCCGAGACGTAGCCGCTATCGACGAAGTGCTCGGCGGGCGCGAGGTCGCGCGCGATGAGCCGCTGGCGGATCTCGGGCAGCGCCTCGATGTCGGCGCTCGCAGCACTGGCCGTCGTCACGTCGACGATGAAGTTCGGGGCTTCGGGGCTGACGGGCTCCGCGGTCTCCGTGATATGCACCTTGTCGCCGTGCCAGCGCCGGCCGCGCTTCTCGCCCGCGCGGGCCTCGGGGTCGTGGGGGGTCACGATCCGCTCGGGGCAGGGGGCGGGCTCCGCCCGCCTGAGCACCTCGCCGTCGGCGGCCCGCTCGTAGCGCTGCGCCCAGACCGCCCGCAGGAGGCCCGCCTCCTCCAAGTCGCGCACCGCCGCGGGCGCCCGGGCTACCTGCCCGAGCAGCCACGCCGCGTCCTCGCCCGCCGCGACCAAGGCCGCCTGCCGCTCGGCGGCACTCAGGCGGTAGTCGGGCCGCTGGCGCGCGCAGCGCTCGCGGAACTCGGGCGCCAGCGCTCGCGCCGCCCAGGCGGGGGCCGCCCGCTCGAGCGCCCGCACCGCCAGGCGCAGGGTCTCGGTCACCGTCTCCAGCTCGCTCAGCGCCCGCACCGCCCCCAGCACGCCCAAGGAATCGGTGCGCTGCTTGCCCCGCGCCCGCACGAACCCGAGGTCCCGGAGGCGCCCGAGCAGCGTGTCGAAGACCAGGCGATCCCGGTCGTGGGCGAGCAGTCGCTGGCGAAAGTAGCACAGGCACGTGAAGTCGAAGCTCGAGGCGTCGAGCGGCAGGCGCAGCGCGTACTTCCAGTCGAGGCGCACCGCGACCAGCCGCGCCGCCTCCCGATCCGGCACGTCCTCCACGAACTGGAAGAGGGTGACCAGCGCGAGCACCGACGGCGAGATCGCGTGCCGCCCGCGCGCGTCGTAGAGTTCCGCGAACTGGTCGTCGGTGATGAGGTCGGCCAAGCGGTCGCCCAAGACCCGGTACGGGTCGCCCTCGCCGAGCACCCGCCCGCCCACCGCCGCGGTGTCCGCGGGCATCGTCGACAGATCGCGCCGCGCCATCGTCATCGCCAGCCCCCCCTGCGCCGCCACGCGCGCCCCGCCCCGCCCCGGCGCCAGTCTATCCTCCCGGCGCCAAAAATCAACGGAAACAGGATGCCCGCGCTCCCAGGACGGCGACCGAAATGTCGAGCGGCGAAAAGATCCTGGGGGTAGCCCTGCCGTTCGCACGGGCGCGTTCGGCGGTACCGATGCGATCGAGACCGGCGAGGCCGCTGCCGTCGGCGCGAAACCCGCGGTCACCCTCAGAGGTCGGCGAGCGCTTGGTCCAGCAGCCCGACGACGTGCTCGCGATAGCGCGCGTTGCCCCCCGTGACGGGGACTTCGCGCCGCAGCGTCCGCAGGCACCGCACGGCCAGCCGCGGGGCGAAGTCGCGACGGGACAGGTGCTCCGCGGCCCAGTGGCGCTCGACGATTCCGGCGTGGTTGAAAGG
>DASUWJ010000010.1:0-3476 GCA_036378475.1 Gaiellaceae bacterium | reverse complement strand
CTCCAGCCACGCAACCAGCGGCTCGCTCGCCGCCGGCACCCGCTCCGTCCGCAGCTCGCCGCTTGTCCTGTCGAGCACGCTCGCCACAGCAGACCGAGCGTGCAGATCCACACCAACCCAACTACCGTCAGCCATACCGGCACCTCCCGTAATTGCGGCTCTACCGCCGCGCCACTCGCGACGGCAGCCCGCGCCAACTTACGAGCGAGGCGCCGGGCAGTCCATACGGTCTAGAACGCTCGAAGAGGCGAGCGGCCGGGACTGCTCGGGCCCGGCCCGTCGTTTCTAGACTTAGGCGATGGAGCGCAAGCTCGCAACCGTCCTCTTCGTCGACCTCGTCGACTCGACCTCGCTCTTCGCGGGGCTCGATCCCGAGGTGGCGCGGCGCCGGGTGGGCTCGTTCTTCGAGCGTGTGTCGCGCTGTGTCACGACCCACGGCGGGATCGTGGAGAAGTTTGCAGGCGATGCCGTCCTCGCAGCCTTCGGCATCCCGCAGGGCCACGAGGACGACGCCGAGCGGGCGGTCCGGGCGGGGCTCGCGACGCTGGAAGCGGTACACGAGCTCGACCTGGAGGCGCGGATCGGGATCGAGTCCGGCGAGGTCGTCGTGGACGAGGTCGACTCGACGTTCGCGACCGGAGAGGCGGTCACCATTGCCGCCCGCTTGCAGCAGGCCGCCGGGGCCGGCGAGATTCTGATCGGGCCGCAGGCCTATCGGCTGAGCGCCGGACGCGTTTGCGCGGAGGACGCCGGCCCGCTCGAGCTGAAGGGGTTCGGCGAGCCGATCTGGGCCTGGCGCGCGCAAGGAGTCGAGGATGGCCTGCCGGGGCAGGCTGCGCTGAGCGCGCCGCTCGTCGGCCGCGACGCCGAGCTCGAGCTCCTGCAGAACACCTACGAGCGCGCGGTGCGAGGCCGGCGCGCCCACCTCTTTACCGTCTACGGCGACCCGGGCGTGGGTAAGAGCCGCCTTGCCCGCGAGTTCCTCGAGGGGCTCGAGGGAGCGACGGTTCTCTTCGGACGCTCGCTCCCCTACGGCGAGGGTGTCACCTACTGGCCGCTCGCCGAGATGGTCAAAGCGGCGGCCGGGATCACCGACGACGATCCGCTCGAGGTCGCCGTCGAGAAGCTGCGCGAGTCGTGCGAGAACGAGGCGATCGCCGACCTGCTCGGCCTCGCCTCGGGGGTGCTCGAGGCCGTCAAGGGCGAGCGGAGCCAGCAGGAGATCGCCTGGGCCGCCCGCGAGTGGGTCGAGCGGATGGCTCAGGACCAGCCGCTCGTGTTGGCCTTCGAGGACATCCACTGGGCAGAGGACGCGCTCCTCGACCTGATCGAGCACTTGGCGGAGTGGGTGCGGGACGCGCCCCTGCTGATCCTGACCCTCGCGCGGACGGAGCTTCTCGACGTCCGGCCCGGCTGGGGAGACGGCAGGCTCCGTGCGACGGCGATCGAGCTCGAGCCGCTCGGTCGGACGGACGCCGAGACACTGGTGGACGCCCTGAGCGGAGACGGGGCGCTCGATTCCGAGTCGCGGCAGGCGCTGCTCGACAAGACCGAAGGCAATCCGCTCTTCGTCGAGGAGACCGTGCGCATGTTCGCCGAGTACGAGGGCCGGCGTCCGGCCGAGTTCGCGGAGCGGATTCCGGACACGCTGCAGGCCCTGATCGCGGCGCGGATCGATCGCTTGTCCGCGGAGGAGAAGACCGTCCTGCAGCGGGCCTCGGTGATCGGCCGGATCTTCTGGGGCGGAGCGATCACGGAGCTCGCGCCGGAGGTCGAGGCGCTCGACCAGGCACTCGAGACGCTCCTGCTGCGCGAATTCCTCGTGCCCGAGGTGCGATCGACGATCTCCGGCGAGACCGCCTACCGGTTCAAGCACGTGCTGATTCGCGAGGTCGCCTACTCCGGGCTCTCGAAGTCCGCGCGCGCCGATCTGCACGCCCGCTTCGCGGCCTGGCTGCTGGCCCGGGCTGGGGAGGAGCTCTTGGAGATCCGGGCCTACCACCTCGATCGGGCGGCGGCCCTGGTCGGGGAGCTCGACGGCGCACCGTCTGCCGAACTCGCCCGCGAGGCGGCCGAGGCGCTGGAGACGGCAGGGCGCCGTTCGCTCGCGCGCGAGGCCAACCGCCAGGCGCGAAAGCAGCTCTCACGCGCGCTCGAGCTGGAACCGACCCTCGAGCGCCGCTACCAGGCGGCCCGCGCGGCCTGGCGGCTCGGCGAGTTCCCCGTCGTCTCGGAGGAGATGGAACGGGTGCGAGCCGATGCTCACGACCAGGGTGACCGCTGGTGCGAGGGACGGGCGCTGGCCGCCCTCGCAGAGGTCGCGCTCTACCGTGGAGGCGACGTCGGCGAAGCCGACCGGCTGGCAGAGCGCGCGCTCGAGGTCGCCGATCACGACGACCTGGAGCAGCGCTTCGACGCGCTGCACGTCCTCTACACGGGAGCCTGGTGGCGGGGCAAGCTCGCCGACGCGGAGCGCTACGCGCGCGAGCAGCTGACGCTCGCGCAGGAGGCGGGCCGCCAGGATCTGGAGAGCCGCGCCGCCGTCGATCTCGCCGGCGTGCATACGGCACGCAAGGAGTACGCGCTGGCCGAGCCGCTGGTCGCCCGCTCGCTCAAGCTCGCCGAGGAGAGCGGCTCGATCGTCGCGCGGGGACATGCTCTCGCTTCTGCGGGCAACCTCTCGGCGTGGCGAGGTGACTATCCGGAAGCGGAGCGGGAGCTGGCCGAGGCCCGAGCTCTCTTCGAGGAGGCGGGAGTCGCCTCGGCCCTCGGCCGGGTGCTCTACCGGCTCGCCGTCGTCGCGTGGTACCAGGACGATCTCGAGCGCGCCGAGCGATTGAGCCGCGATTCGATCAGGACGCTCGCGCCGCTCGAGGATCGCGGGACGCTCTGCGAGGCCCAGCGCCGCTTGGCCGAGGTCTTGCTCGTCAAGGGGCGGCTCGACGAGGCCGAGCGCTATGCGCTCGCGGCCAGCGAGACCGTGGGCCCGCAGGACATGACCTCTCGCGCCTCGACCCGGACGACGCTCGCTCGGATCCGTTCTGCACAGGGGCGCCACGAGGAGGCCGAGGCGCTGCTGCGAGAGGCGGTCGAGATCCTGGAGGGGACCGACTACCGCAAGTTCGAGTTCGACTCGCTGCGCGCACTCGTCGAGGTCCTGCGTGAGCGGGGCCGCGGGGACGAAGCCGATCAGCTCGAGCGGCGACTGGCCACGGTCGGCGCCGAGTCGGGCGCGGCCGCCTGAGCCGAGCCCTCGATCCCGCCAGCCGCTACCTACCCCCACCCCGCAGCAGGGCCAAGCGCGGGTGGGACGCCAGGCACAGTTCGAGCGATACGGTCCAGGCGTGGGCGAGCTCCGATTCGGCCCCGCCGACCTGCCCGTCGCGGCGACGTTCGCCGAGGCCATGGCCGATCTGCGCGCGCGTGGCTATTCGGCCTGCGAGATCGGCTTCGTCGGAGGCTTCTGGCTCGACTAC
>DASUWJ010000009.1:0-28424 GCA_036378475.1 Gaiellaceae bacterium | reverse complement strand
CGGGCGATTGCGGGCGAACGAGTGGCCCGTGATCGCCGCCGGCCAGACCGAGAGGGCGAGCAGGCAGCCGAGGAGCGGTACGAGCACGCCGAGTTCGGCCGGCCGCAGGTCGAGCGCCTCCGGTACGACCGCCGGCCCGGCACGCTCGTGGAGGACGGCTGAGATCAGGCGCAGCATGTACATCGCGGCGAGCACGATCGCGACCGCTCCCACGACGGCGTAGCCCCAGCCGCGCGTGAACACGCCCGCCAGGATCGCGAACTCGCCCGCGAACGCCGAGGAGCCCGGCACCGCGAGCGCGATCACGCCGGTCGCCATCAGCACGCTCGCGAGCGCGGGCCGTCCGCGCGCGAAGCCGCCGAGGCGTGCGAACTCGCCCGTCGCGGCGCGCCGCTCGATGCCCCCCGCGAGCAGGAAGAGGGTTGCGGAGACGAGTCCGTGATTGACCATCTGCAGCACGGCTCCGTCGAGGCCGAGGTCGTTGACCGCGAAGACGCCAAAGGTGATCAAGCCGAGCTGGGCGAGCGAGGAGTAGGCGACCACGCCGCGGAGATCCGGCGCCCGAAAAGCGAGCAGCGACCCGTAGAGGAGCCCGATCGCGGCCAGCACGAGGATGACCGTCCGGAAGTCCTTCGTCGGCTCGGGGAACTTCGTGATCGCGATCCGGATGAAGCCGTAGATCGCGGCCTTGGAGACGACTCCGGACAGGACGGCGGCCACCTCCGGAGGCGACTCGCGGTAGGCGTCCGGCAGCCACCCGTGCAGCGGCCAAAGCGGCGCCTTGACCGCGAAGGCGGCAAGGAAGCCGAGGAACAGCCAGTCACTCGAGCTGTGCCAGGCGGTGGTCAGGTCGAACGTCCCCTGCGAGAGGCCGAGCACGATCACGGCGGCGAGCATCAGCAGCGAGCCGGCCATCGTGTAGATGACGAACCTGATCGTCGCCCCGAGCCGGCCGGGGCCGCCCCAGACGCCGATCAGAACGTAGAGCGGCAGCAGCATCGCCTCCCAGAAGACGTAGAAGAGCAGCAGGTCCTGGGCCGTGAAGACGCCGACGAGAGCGGCGGTCAAGAACAGCATCAGCCCGAAGTAGGCCCGCCCGCGCGCCCGCCCCGCCCAGCAGGCGTAGGCGATCGCCGCGGCCTGGACGACGACGGCGAGGCCGACGAGCCAGAGCGAGAACCCGTACAGGCCGACGTGGTAGGAGACGTGCAGGTCGCGGAACCAGTTCTCTTTCAGCTCGAGCTGGAGCCCGGGCCGCCCGAAGCGGAAGCGCAGGGCCGACTCGATCCAGACACCGACCTCCACGAGCGCGACGAGGAGCGCGAGCGCTCCGGCGGTGAAGGTGTCCCAAGGGAAGACCCAAACAAGCAGCGCTCCGCCGACCGGGACGAGGATCAGGGCGGTCGTCAGCCAGCCCACGGCTCAGCGCACCGCCACGAAGACGACGGTCAGGACGACGAGGCTCGCGGCGATCGCGAGCGCGTAGGTGCGGACGAGTCCCGTCTGGAGCCGGCGGGCACCGAGACCGAGGTCGCGGAACGTCTCGGCGACACCCCTGATCGAGCCGGCAACGAGCGGCTCCTCGAAACCCCGCCGGAGCAGGCCCGCGAGGCCGACCGCGGGCGAGAAGAAGAGCGCGTCGTAGAGCTCGTCGAAGTAGAACTTCCGCTCGAGCACGCGCCGGGCGAACGTGAACCGCGGCACTGCCCAGCGACGCGTCCCGTAGAGGAGCGCGGCGACGCCGATCCCCGCCAGCCCCAGCAGGAGCGAGAGTCCGCTCGCGAGCCATTCCTGGCCGTTTGTCGGCACCGCCAGCGGCCGAGCGACCGGCGAGAGCCAGTCGGAGAGCGGGTGCCAGAGCGGCGCCCACTGGATCCAGCCGCCGATCACGGCCAAAAGGGCGAGCACGGCGACGGTCGCGGTCATCGTGAACGGGCCTTCGCCGGCGTGCTCGTGCCGGTCGTGTCCATGCGCCGGCGAGCCCTCCGCCTCACCGTGGGCACCTTCGGCTCCGCTCGCGTGGGACCCGGCCAGCAGATGCTCGCGGACGAACGGCGACGGCTCCCCGGGGAAGACGAGGAAGAAGAGTCGGAACGCATACAGGCCCGTCAGGAACGTGCCGATCAGGCCGGCTGCGCAGAGCAGGTAGCCGAACCAGCCCCGGTCGAGCGCGGCGGCGATGATCGAGTCCTTCGAGAAGAAGCCGGCCAGGGGAAAGACGCCGACGAGCGCGAGCGAGCCGATCAGGAAGGCGGCCCGGGTCCGCGGCAGCAAGCGGCCGACGCCGGTCATCTTGCGGATGTCCTGCTCGCCAGCGAGCGCGTGGATGACGATCCCGGCGGCGAGGAAGAGCAGCGCCTTGAAGAAGGCGTGCGTCAGCAGGTGGAACTCGGCGTTCGCGTAGGCGCCGAGCCCCGCGCCGAGGAACATGTACCCGATCTGCGACATCGTCGAGTAGGCGATCACGCGCTTGATGTCGGTCTGGACGAGCGCGATCAGCCCGGCCAGAAGGAGCGTCGCGGCGCCGAGGCCGGCGGCCAGCTCCTGCACCTTCGGCGCCAGCTCGAAGATCGCGTGCGTGCGGACGATCAGGTAGACGCCGGCGGTGACCATCGTCGCGGCGTGGATCAGGGCGCTGACCGGCGTCGGCCCCTCCATCGCATCCGGCAGCCAGGTCTGCAGCGGCAGCTGCGCCGACTTCGCGAGCGCGCCGCCGAGCAGGCCGAGCGCGACGAGATTGACGAGCCAGCCGTGGCCCGGTCCGAGCTGGACCACCTGCGGGAAGGTGAGCGTGTGGCGGTGCTGAATCAGCGCGAAGAACGCCAGGGCCATCGTCGCGTCGCCGACCGCGTTCATCACGAACGCCTTCTTCGCGGCCGCGACGGCGGCCGGCCGTTCGTGCCAAAAGCCGATCAGAAGGTACGAGCTCAGGCCGACGAGACCCCAGCCCACGAGCAGGACCAGCAGGTTCCCCGCCTCGACGAGGGCCAGCATCGAGAAGACGAAGAGCGCCATGTAGGCGAAGTAGCGCCGCTCCTCGTCGTCTCCGTCCATGTAGCCGAGCGAGTAGGCGACGATCAGAAAGCCGACCCCGGCGACGACCAGCATCATGAAGACGCTGAGCGGATCGACGAGGATCCGCAGCCCGACGTGGAAGCTGCCCGCGCTCAGCCAGTCCCAGGCGGTTGAAGGATGCGAGCGCGCGCGCGCCGATTCGCTGAGCAGGTTCGAGAAGGCGTAGAGCGCCGCCGCGAAGGAGACGAGCACGGAGCCCGTCGCGAGATAGCCGGCGCCGCGGCGCGAGAGCCGGGTGCCCCCGAGCGTGATCGCGAGCGAGCCCGCGAGCGGCGAGACGAGGCAGATCCAGCCGGCGGCCGTCATCCGCGCAGGAACGAGAGCTTGTCGACGTCGAGCGCGAGCCGGCGGCGCGCGACGGCGACGATCAGGCCGAGGCCGACGACGACCTCCGAGGCCGCGACCGCCATCACGGCGAGCGCGAAGATCTGGCCGCTGGCCTCGCCGTGGTGGCGGGAGAAGGCGATCAAGGCCAGGTTGGCGCCGTTCAGCATCAGCTCGAGCGAGAGCAAGACGATCAGCGGGCTGCGGCGAAGCAGCACGCCGAGCGCGCCTGTGGCGAACAGGCACGCGGCCACGGCCAGGTACCAGCTGACCTCGGGGCCTCTCAGCGCTCGCCCTCCGGCTCCCGCACCGCGCGTGAATGCGCGCCCAGGATCACGCCGCCGACGGCGGCGACGAGGAGTACGACCGAGGTGATCTCGAACGCGAGCAGGTGGTCGGTCAGAAACAGCCGCCCGATCCGGCTCGGCGAGCCGAAGCCGGCGTCGATCGGGTTCGCGTGCGAGAGCCGCCCGCCCGCCTTCAGACCGATCACGACGATCACCTCGACGAGGATCGAGCCGGCGGCGCCCACGGCTCCGAGCACCTGCCAGCTCGGGCCGCCCGCCCAGGGCGTGTCGGCCTGGCCGCCGAGGTAGGCGGTCACGAACAGGAACATCACCATCACCGCTCCGGCGTAGACGAGCACCTGTGCCGCGGCGACGAACTCGGCCGAGAGGAGCAGGTAGAGCACCGCGAGCGAGGCGAGATTCCCGATCAGGGCGAGGGCCGAGTAGAAGGGGTTGGAGAAGGAGACGACCGCGATCCCGGAGGCGAGACAGGCGAAGGCCGCCACGACCCAGACCGCCCACACGAGCACGTTGGCCAACCTAGGAGTCCGACTTGTAGAAGGGAATCGGCGTGTCGAAGAGCGCCGCGTCGGCGACCGGCACGCGCTTGATCGGCTCGGCGAGCAGCATGTCCTTCGTGTAGATCTGGTCGTCGCGGTCGTACTCCGAGAGCTCGTACTCGTTTCCGAGCGTGATCGCATCGAAGGGGCAGGCGAGCTCGCAGTAGCCGCAGAAGATGCAGCGGCTCAGGTTGATCTCGTAGATGCGCGCGTAGCGCTCGCCGGGCGAGACGCGGTTCTCGGGCGTGTTCTCGGCCGCGACGACGCGGATGCAGTCGGCCGGGCAGGCGGCGGCGCAGAGCGAGCAGCCAACGCACTTCTCGAGGCCGTTCTCGTGCCGCCAGAGCCGGTGCCGGCCCCGGAAGCGCGGGTAGACCGGGCGCTTGGACTCCGGGTACTGCTGCGTAATCGGCTTCTTGAAGATCTGCTTGAAGGTGACGCCGAAGCCCTTCGCCGTATCGAACGGTTGCGGACTCATCGCGCCCACACGACGACGAGCGCGGTCACGAGCGCGTTCAGGGTCGCGACCGGCAGCAGGATCTTCCAGCCGAAGCTCATCAGCTGGTCGTAGCGCAGGCGGGGCAGCGTTGCGCGCAGCCAGATGAAGAGAAAGAGCAGCGTCAAGAGCTTGAGCACGAACCAGAGCGGCCCGAGGTAGTCGAGCCCGTGCGCGAACGGAAAGTGCCAGCCGCCGAGAAAGAGCGTCACCGCCAGCCCGCAGAGCGTGATCATGTTCACGTACTCGGCCATCTGGAAGAGCCCCCAGCGCATGCCGGAGTACTCGGTGTGGTAGCCAGCGACGAGCTCCTGCTCCGCCTCAGGGAGGTCGAAGGGCGCGCGGCTTGTCTCGGCGATGCCGGCGATCAAAAAGACGCTGAACCCGACGGCCTGGGGGACGACGTACCAGAGCGAGCGGGCCTGGTGCTGCACGATCTCGACCAGGGAGAGCGAGCCCGCCGTGATCACGACTCCGAGCACGGAGAGCGCGAGGGAGACCTCGTAGGAGACGAGCTGGGCGCAGGTCCGCATCGAACCGAGCAGCGAGTACTTGGACTCGCTGGCCCAGCCGCCGACGATGAAGCCGTAGATCCCGACCGAGCCGAGCGCGAAGATCAGGATCAGGCCGATCGGCACGTTGGCGACGACGCCGTTCACGTGCCAGTGCCAGATCTTCCAGCCGCGGCCGAAGGGGATCACGCTGAAGGCGGCAAGGGCGGTGAAGGCCGAGGCCGCGGGCGCGAGGATGTACGGGAGGTCGATCGCCGCGGCTGGGAAGAAGCTCTCCTTGCGGACGAGCTTGACCAGGTCCGCGATCGGCTGCAGCAGGCCGTAGGGGCCGGCGCGGTTGGGCCCGTAGCGAAGCTGCATCCTCGCCAGAGCCTTGCGTTCGACGAGCGTCGTGTAGGCGAAGGTCAAAAGGACGAGGTTGATCAAGACGAACGCCTTGATCACGCTCACCCACCAGGGCTCGCTCACGGACTCACCTCCACGCTGCCGTGCAGCCGGCGGGCGTGCTCCTCGGCGATCCGGGCAGTGCCGGGCCGCAGATGCCGGTTGACCGCCGCCTTGAGCTCGAGCGAGGTGCCGTTCGAGCGCACGCTGAGCGGCTGGCCGCTGCTGACGCCGAGCCGGCTGGCATCCTCGGCCGAGAGCTCGATCTGGGGCGGAGGGCGCTGGAACTGGAGCTCCGGGACCCGCTCTACGGCGGCGCCCGAAAAGAGCGGCCGGTAGCGGAGGAGTTGCAGCCCGCCGCCCGCAGCCTCCGCCGGGACGGGCTCGTCCGGGCTTTCGGCCGTCGCGGCGAAGGGCGCCCGCTCCGGCAGGCGCGCCTGCTCGCCGAGATCCTCGTAGGTGACGCCTCCGAAGACCCGCTCGGAGAGCTCGGAGAAGACGAGCGAGGGGTGCGGCGAGAGCTCGACTTGGAAGCGGGCCGCGAGCTCCGCGATCCAGGCCAGCTCGTCGGGGGCCGGCGGGATCGCCGCCCGACGCAGCCGCTGGATCCGGCCTTCGAGGTTGACGTAGGTGCCGTCCCGCTCGAGGTAGCTTGTGCCCGGCAGGACGAGATCGGACCAGCCGACGGCCAGCGTGTGGAACATCGTGATCGCGAGTACTGACTCTGCACGCTCCGCCAGCGCCCGCACGTTCGGATTCGCCGCCGCCTCGTCGCCGGAGACGATCAGCAGCCCGAGCGGCTGATCCTCCGCTCCCTCCTCGTCGGACGCGGCGGCCCAGGCCTCGGCCACGCCCCGTCCGTTCGCCGTCTCCGGCAGCAGGAAGGCGGCGCAGCCCGGCTTGGCGGCGAAGCCGAGCTCGCCCGCCAGGGCGGCGAGGTGGGAACCGCCGCCGGCGCCGCCGCCGGACCAGATCAGGATCGCCCGCTCGCTCGTGCGAAGCCGCGAGCCGAGCTCGCTCCGAAGCAGCTTGCGGCAGGCCTGGGCGGTCGTCCCGGGCGCGACCTGGAGGTCGCCGAGCGGGCCGAGCTCGACGATTTCGGCCCCCGCCCGGCGGGCCTTGCGGAGCCAGAGGTCGGCGATCGGCGCCCGCTCGGCGACTGGGTCGTCGCCGAGGACGACGACCAGCTCGGCGTCCCGGATCGCCGCCAGCGGCGCCCGGAAGGCGTCGAGGCCGGCCCCGGTCTCCTCGGGCAGGACCGCTGAGTGCGAGGCGAGCCCGCGCCTGATCAGCTTGGCGAGGCCGTAGGCGTGCTCGTTCGTCTCCGAGCCCGAGAGCGCGACCGCGATCCGCCCCTCGGCCGCTCGCAGCAGCCGCTCAGCTTCATCGAGCGCGTCCGCCCAGGAGAGCTCCTCGAGCCCGCGCCGCCGCACGCGCCGGAGCGGATCGGTGATCCGGTCCTGCGCGTAGAGATGGGAAAACCCGAACCGGCCCTTGTCGCAGAGCCAGCCCTCGTCGAGCTCCGGATGGTTGCGGGAGAGGATCCGCTTGACCTTGCCCTCGCGCTGGTTGACGTCGATGTTGCAACCGACCGGGCAGAGCCCGCAGACCGTCGGCACCGACTGGAGCTCCCAGGGCCTGATCTCGAACCGAGGCTGCGTCGGCAGCAGCGCGCCCACCGGGCAGAGCTCGGTCACGTTGCCGGTGAACGGGCCCGTGTACGGCTCGTCCTCGAAGGTAGCGATCAGCGACTGTGCGCCGCGGTTGACCGCGACCAGCTGCCCGTCCTCGCTGACCGACTCGCTGAACCGCGTGCAGCGGTAGCAGAGAATGCAGCGCTCGCGGTCGAGCGAGATCGCCGGCGAGATCGGGATCGGCTTCTCGAACGTCCGCTTCTCGAAGGTCATCCGGGTTCGGCCGGGGCCGTAGCGAAAGGTCAGGTCCTGCAGCGGACACTCGCCGCCCTTGTCGCAGACGGGGCAGTCGAGCGGGTGGTTGACGAGGATGAACTCGAGCGTCGCGTTCTGGGCGCTGCGGGCGAGCTCGGACGTCCGCGCCGTCTTGACGACCATTCCCTCCTGCGCGCTCAGCGTGCAGCCGGCCTGCGGCTTGGGTGGCATCCCCTCCACCTCGACCAGGCACATGCGGCAGGCGCCGACGGCGGCGCCGAGCCGAGGCTCGTAGCAGAAGACGGGAATCTCGATCCCGGCCATGGCGGCGGTCTCGACGAGGCCGGTGCCCTTCGGCACCTGGACGCTCCGCTCGTCGATCGTGACGGTGACGAGCTCCGCGGTGCTCAAGCGGGGACGCCCTCCGCCAGGACAGGATGCTGGCCGTGCTGGTCGACCGGCGCGAAGAGACCCTCGAGCGAGGAGGCACCGCCGAAGGGGCAGCGGCCCTGGTCGACGTGGGCGCGGAACTCCTCCCGGAACTTGACCACGTAGGAGGCGACCGGCATCGCGGCGGCATCGCCCAGGGGGCAGAGGCACTTGCCGAGGATCCGGTCGCAGACGTCGAGCAAGAGCTCGAGCTGCGAGTGGGTTGCCTGCCCCGCCTCGATCGCCTCCAAGAGCTGCACCAGCCAGCGTGTGCCCTCGCGGCAGGGTGTGCACTTGCCGCAGGACTCGTGCATGTAGAACTGCGCCACGCGCAGGCCGAGCTGGACCATGCAGGCGCGGTCATCGATCACGATCACCGCCGCCGCGCCGAGGAAGGTGTCGAGCGCGCGCAGCGCGTCGTGCTCGAGCGGAACGTCGATCTGGTCGGCGCTCAGGATCGGCATCGACGAGCCGCCTGGGATCACGGCCTTCAGCTCGCGCCCCTCGGGGATGCCGCCGGCCAGGTCGTAGATCACCTCGCGGATCGTGATCCCCATCGGCAGCTCGTAGTTGCCTCCCTTGACCACGTTGCCGGAGACGCAAAAGAGCCGTGTCCCAGTCGAATCGGGTGGTGCGCCGAGCCGCGCGTACTCGGCGCCGCCGAGCTCCAGCACCTTCGGGATCGTGGCGATCGTCTCGACGTTGTTGATCAGCGTCGGGGAGGCGTACAAACCCGAGCTGGCGGGGAACGGGGGGCGCGACCTCGGCTGCCCGCGCTTGCCCTCGAGCGACTCGAGCAGCCCGCTCTCCTCGCCGCAGATGTAGGCGCCCGCCCCCCGGTGCAGGACGATCACGGTCTCCCCGAGCAGTCCGGCCTCTCGCGCGTCGTCCAGGGCCGTCTTCAGGAGCTCGAACTCGGCCAGGTACTCGCCGCGGATGTAGATGAAGACGTGCTGTGCGTCGATCGCGTGCGCCGCGATCAGGCACCCTTCGAGCAGGCGGTGGGGGACGCGCTGCATGATCTCGCGGTCCTTGAACGTCCCCGGTTCGGACTCGTCGGCGTTGACGCAGACGTAGTGCGGCTTGTCAATCTGCTCCCGCGAGGGGATGAACTGCATCTTCTTGCCCGTGGGGAAGAAGGCACCTCCGCGCCCGCGCAGGTTCGCCGTGTTCAGCTCCTCGATCACGCTTGTCGGGGCGAGCGCTCGCGCCCGCTCGAGCTGCACGTAGCCGCCCACGGCCCGGTATTCCGCCAGCTGCGTCAGGTCGCGGTCCTGCGCGCCTGCGAGCACGATCAGCTCAGCCACGGCGAAGCTCCGCCACGATTCCGGCGACCTCGTCCGCGCCGACGTTCAGCCGGTGGCGGTCGTCGATCGCGACCACCGTCGGCCAGCCGCAGCCGCCGATGCACTCGACCGCCCGCAGCGTGAACTCGCCATCGTCGGTCGTTTCCCCCGGGGCGACGCCGAGCTCGTCCTCGAAGGCACGCAGGACCTCCTGCGCGCCGCGCAGGCCGCAGCAGATATTCGTGCAGACCTCGACCAGCCGCCGCCCTACCGGCTGCAGGTGGAGCATGTCGTAGAAGGAGGCGACGGACTTGCAGTAGGCAGGCGTCAGCTCGAGCGCCTCGCCAACCTCGCGGAAGGCCTCGGGGGGCAACCAGCCCTGGTGGCGCTCCTGCGCGAGCCGCAGCGCCGGCAGCACCGCCGAGCGCGAGTCCGGGTAGCTGGCGGCGAGCGCCCGCACCTCGTTCGCGAACTCGCTCAGCGGTCCACCTCCCCCATCACCGTGTCGAGTGAGCCGACGATCGCGATCAGGTCGGCCACGTAGCCCTGCTGCACCGCCGTCGCGGTCGCCTCGAGGGCGACGAGCGACGGCGCCCGGAACTTGACGCGCCACGGCCTGGCGCCGCCGTCGGAGACGAGGTAGCAGCCGAGCTCCCCGCGCGGCGACTCGACCGCCACGTACACCTCGCCTTCGGGAACGCGGTAGCC
The DNA here is from genome assembly GCA_036378475.1 of Gaiellaceae bacterium. Classification (GTDB taxonomy): domain Bacteria; phylum Actinomycetota; class Thermoleophilia; order Gaiellales; family Gaiellaceae; genus 13-2-20CM-68-14. The sequence continues at coordinate 18,474 of DASUWJ010000009.1, read as the reverse complement.
CTCCGTGACGAGCTTGAAGTGGTGGATCAGCGACTCCATCGAGGTGTGGAGCTCCTCGCGGGGCGGCAGGACGAGCTTGCGGTCATCCGCGATCCAGGGCTCGCCGTCCAGCCGCTCGAGGCGGTCGAGGCACTGCTCGATGATCTCCACCGAGCGGCGCAGCTCCTCGAGCCGCACGCGGTAACGGTCGTACGTGTCGCCGTTTCGGTAGACCGGAACGTGAAAGTGGACCCGGTCGTAGTAGAGGTAGGGGTCGTCTCGCCGCAGATCCCAGTCGACGCCCGAGGCCCGCAGCACCGGGCCCGTTTGGCCGAGCGCGATCGCGTCGGCCCGGTTGAGCAGTCCGAGCCCGCGCGTCCGCTCGAGCCAGATCTCGTTTCGGGCCAGGAGCGCGTCGTAGTCGTCGACCGCCTTCGGCATCCACTCGACGAACTTGCGGCACTCCGGGTAGAAGCCGGGCGGGATGTCCTCCGCGAGCCCGCCGGTCTGGAAATAGCGCGTGTGCATGCGGTACCCGGCCACGAGCTCGGACAGGTCGAGCACCATTTCGCGCTCGCGGAACGTGTACCAGAACATCGAGATTGCGCCGAGCTCGAGCGCGGCGGTGCCGAGCCAGACGAGGTGCGAGTGGATCCGGTTCAGCTCCGAGAGCAGCATTCGCATCCAGACCGCCTTCGGCGGGAGCTCGAGCCCGAGCAGCTTCTCGATCGCGAGCACGAAGACGAGCTCGTTGTTCTGGTAGGCGAGGTAGTCGATCCGGGGGGCGTAGGTGATCGCCTTCCACCAGGACTTCTGCTCCATGTTCTTCTCGAAGCCCGAGTGGACGTAGCCGATCTTCGCGTTGATCCCGACGACGACCTCGCCGTCGAGGTCGACCTCGAGCCTGAGGACGCCGTGGGTGGAGGGGTGGTTCGGCCCGAAGTTGACCGTCAGGATGTCGTCCGAGCCGCGGAGCTCGGGCGCGACCTGCAACACCGTCGGGATCGGCGAGGGGATCCGGCTGCCCTCGTAGATCGGATCGGCCGGGGACGGCGGGCGCTCGAGCGTCGCCATCTACTCCTCCTCCGAGAAGCGGACGGGCTCGCCGCCGAGGGGATAGTCCTTGCGCAGCGGATGGCCCTCCCAGTCCTCGTCCATGATCAGGCGAACGAGGTTCGGATGACCCTCGATTTCGATCCCCATCAGGTCCCAGGCTTCCCGCTCGTGCCAGTCCGCGGTCGGCCAGACCGAGGTCACGCTCGGCACGGGCTCGCCCTCGTCGAGCCAGACCTGGACGCGGACCCGCGGGGCGCCCTGCCGGAGCGCGAGCAGGTGGTAGTTGATCGCAAAGCGCTTCGGCTTTGGCGCCGGCAGCGCCTGGAGGCCCTGGGTCATGGGACGGTTCAGGTTCCGCCCGGTCTCGGTGCCGATGTAGCCGGAGACGCCGGGCTCGCTCCAGCCGAGGTAGTCGGTCGCGGCGATGTCGACGAGCTGCTCGAAGCCGGCCTCGTCGCGGAGGTAGGTGCAGGCCTCGACGAGACGTGCGCGCTCGACCACGAGCGTCGTCTCGCCGTGGGACTCCCGGCTCTCGACCAGGCCCGGAGTGGCCTCGTAGCGCACTACCGGGCGACCCGGTCGAGCTCGTAGGCGTGCGGGACGCCGGCCTGGACGCGCTCGTGCAGGCGGATGATCCCCTCCATCAGCGCCTCGGGCCGGGGCGGGCAGCCGGGCACGTAAATGTCGACCGGCAGGATCTTGTCGACGCTCTGCAGGATCGCGTAGTTGTTGAACATCCCGCCCGAGCTGGCGCAGGCGCCCATCGCGATCACCCATTTCGGCTCCAGCATCTGGTCGTAGATCTGCTTGATCGGCGCCGCCATCTTCTGGGCGACTCGGCCGGAGATGATCAGCAGGTCGGCCTGGCGCGGCGAGGAGCGGAAGGCCTCCATCCCGAAGCGGGCGATGTCGTAGCGCGCGGAGACGATCGACATCATCTCGATCGCGCAGCAGGCCAGCCCGAAGGTGTCGGGCCACATCGACTTCGTCTGCGACCAGGCGACGGCCTTCTCGAGCGTGGTCAGACCGAGCCGGGACTCGAGGTCGCCAAGCTCCTGCTCGAAACGACCCGGCCCCTTCCCCTGCCAGAGCACGCGCTCCGATTTGAGCCCGTGGTCGGCCAGCCGCCGCCGCGGCTGCTCTACTGCCACTCGAGCGCGCCCTTACGCCAGATGTAGATGTAGGCCACCGCGAGGATGACGAGGAAGAAGGCGAATTCGGCGAACCCGAACCAGGCGAGCCGGTGCAGAACGACCCCGAGCGGATACAGGAAGACGATCTCGATGTCGAAGACGATGAAGAGCATCGCCGTCAGGTAGAAGCTGATCGTGAAGCGCCGCCGGCGCAGCGGGCCGGTCGAGACGCCCGATTCGAACGGGAGTCCCCGGGCGCGCGTTCGCCGCTGCGGCCGCGTCGCGAAGACGAACGACATCGCGACCATCGAGGCGGGAATCAGCGCCGCGAAGAGCCCGTAGATCAGAAACGGCAGCCAGTTGTCGAGCACCCTTCTCCTCCCGCGCCAAGCCCCTGGCGGCGGCAACGTATCAAGGATCAGCCGGGTCGCACGAGGTGTCCTGCAAACGGCTCAACCGTGCGGGAGACAGCTGTTACAAAGTCCCGCTCGGCCGGGGGATGAGCGACGGTCGGGCACGCTGCTACGATGGGCCCGTGGCAACCGTCGAGCAGCCGACACTCGTGACGCTGACCGAGAGCGCGGCGGCGAAGATCAAGGCGCTGATGGCCGAGGAGCCTGTCGGCGAGGCAGCCGTGCTGCGGATCGCGGTCCAGGGCGGCGGGTGCTCGGGCTTCCAGTACGCGCTCGGCTTCGATCGCGGCGCCCAGGAAGGCGACAACGAGCTGCAGCTGAACGGCGTCGACATCGTCGTCGATCCGTTCAGCGCCCCCTATCTCGCCGGCACGGAGATCGACTGGGTGGAGGGACTCCAGGCCGGTTTCGCGATCAACAACCCAAACGTCTCCGCCTCGTGCGGCTGCGGCCACTCCTTCCAGGTCGATGAAGGCGAGGCGCCCGCGTCGGGGGCCTCCGGCTGCGCCTCGGGCTGCCACTAAGCCGGCGCTAGCATCAGCGCCGTGAGCGGCGGCGTCGTCGACATCACGATTCTCGGGGCCGGCCCCGCGGGCCTGGCGGCCGCCTACTACGCCGGCCACCGCGACGCCTCCGTGCGGATCATCGAGAGCCTCGAGCAGATCGGCGGCCAGGTGGCGGCCGTCTATCCGGAGAAGCACGTCTTCGACGTCGCCGGCCATCCGAAGATCCAGGGCCAGGCGCTCGTCGAGCTCTGTGCCGAGCAGGGGCTCCAGTATCGACCGGAGGTTCGGCTTGGCGAAGAGGTTCAGACGCTCGAGCGCCTGAGTCAAAACGGCGAACGGCTGCTCTCCGTGACGACCGACAAGGGCGGCCCCTACCTGGCCCGGGCGCTGATCATCACCGCGGGGCACGGAGCCTTCGAGCCCCGGAAGCTCGGCATCGACCAGATCGATGCCTGGGAGGGCAAGGGACTCCACTACTTCGTGCGCGAGAAGGATCTCTTCCGAGACCGGACCTGCGTGATCGTGGGCGGGGGCGATTCGGCGCTCGACTGGACGCTCGGCCTCCAGGACACCGCCAAGCCGCCGATCGCGCTCGTCCACCGCCGGGACAAGTTCCGGGCGCTCGAGTCGTCGGTCAGCCAGGCGGAGAAGCTGCAGGGAGAAGGCCGCGTCAGGATCCTGACCCCGTGCGAGGTGCGCGAGATCCACGGCGACGGAGTGCTGCAGGCGATCACCGTCGAGAACACCGAGAGCGGCGAGCGGCAGCGGGTCGAATGCGACGCGCTGATCACGCTGCTCGGGTTCCACTCGCACCTGGGCGCGATCGCGGACTGGGGCCTCGAGCTCGAGGGCAAGCGCCAGATCAAGATCGATCCGACCACGTGCGAGACGAATCTTCCCGGTGTCTACGCGGCTGGGGACGTCGCGGGCTACCCGGGCAAGATCACCCTGATCACGATCGGCATGGGCGAGGCGGCGATCGCGGCGAATAACGCCGTGGCGTCGATTCGCGGCGAGAAGGTCCAGCCGAAGTACTCGACCGACTAGAACCCGCGCTTCTTCCGATCCCTCGCTCGGGGGAGGAACCCAGGCCGCGCTCTCGCCGATGCACGAGTTGTGACGCTGCCCGCTCTCTCGGTCGAGTGCCTGCGCTGCGGCGAGACCCGCGCCGTTCAGCCGCGGGTCGGCGCGCATGTCGACACCGGCCAGTGCGAGCGCTGCGCGTACGTCGGTTGGGCGCTCGTCGCCGATCTGAGCGAGGCGCTTCGGCGCGTGCTGCGCGAGCGTCCGCCAGAGCGGCGACGGCTCTACGCCGTCTAGGGACGCCGGGCTAGACTCGGTCCGTGTCCACCGGGACGCGGCAGGAGCTCTGGGGCGCCGAGACGGCCAAGGCCATCTCGAATTTCACCGTCTCCGGCGAACCGATTCCAGCGCTGGTCGCCCACTGGCTCGGCCGCCTGAAGGCGGCGGCGGCGCGGGTGAACGCCGAGCTCGGCCTGCTCGACAGTGACAAGGCCGAGCGGATCGCCGCCGCCGCGGAGCGGATCGCCGCCGGCGAGCTGGACGACCAGTTTCCGATCGACGTCTTCCAGACGGGCTCCGGGACGTCGTCGAACATGAACGCGAACGAGGTGATCGCGACCCTCGCCGGGGACGACGTGCACGCAAACGACGACGTCAACCTGGGGCAGTCCTCGAACGACGTCTTTCCCTCGGCTGTCCACCTGGCGGCGCTCGAGCAGCTGACCAGCGACCTGCTACCCGCCCTCTCGGGCCTCGCCGAGGCACTCGAGGCGAAAGCGAGCGAGTTCGCAGACGTGGTCAAGTCCGGGCGCACCCACCTGATGGACGCGGTCCCCGTCACGCTCGGTCAGGAGTTCGGCGGCTACGCCGCCCAGGTCCGGGAAGGCAGCGCTCGGGTTCGCTCGACGCTGGGCCGACTCGGCCGGATCCCGCTCGGTGGCACGGCCGTCGGCACCGGCCTGAACACCCACCCCGAGTTCGCCGAGCGCGTGCGCGCGAGGCTCTCCGAAGAGACCGGGCTCGAGGTGCTGGCCCCGGCCGACCCGTTCGAGGCCCAGGCGGCGCGGGACGCGCTGGCCGAGGCCTCCGGGGCGCTCAAGGTCGTCGCCGTCTCGCTGACGAAGATCGCGAACGATCTGCGCTTGCTGGGCTCGGGGCCACGCGCCGGACTCGCCGAGCTGACACTGCCTGAGCTCCAGAAGGGGAGCTCGATCATGCCCGGCAAGGTCAACCCCGTGATTCCGGAGGTCGTGACGCAGGTCTCGGCCCAGGTGATCGGTAACGACGTGGCGATCACGCTCGGCGCCATGCAGGGACACCTGGAGCTGAACGTCTTCGTCCCTCTCCTGGCGAGGAACCTGCTCGACTCGATCAAGCTGCTCGCCGCCGCCTCCCGGCTACTCGATGAGAAGTGCGTCCGGGGGATCCAGGCAAACCGCGAGCAGGCCGAGCGCTACGCGGAGCTGACCCTCTCCGCCGCGACGGCGCTCAATCCCTACATCGGCTACGACAAGACGACGGAGATCGTCCAGGAAGCGGCACGCTCCGGGCGGCCGCTGCGGGAGGTTGCCCGCGAGGCCGGGGTCGACGAGGAGACGCTCGACCGGGCGCTCGACTACCGGGCGATGGCCAGGCCGAACGAGGCCCGGTAGCCGCCTTGACGCCACGAGGACGGCCGGGGCCTCGCGTGGTCCTGGGGATCGTTCCCGCGACGGCCGTCTCAGGAGGCCGAGGCCGGCAGGCGCTGCGCTCGCGTCTGCACGCGCGCCTCGCGCCACCAGATGAGCTCGTACGCGTGCAGGGCGATCCACACGGCGGCCACGAGCGACAGGGCGACGAGCGCGGGCAGCAGAAGCGCCACCGGCAGGAGTGCAGCGCACGCGAAGGCGGCGACGAGGCGGCCGCCGCCGAACTGGCGCGAGACGCGCAGGCGCAGCGCGACGTAGGCGAACAGGTAGAGGGCCGGGCCGCCGCAGAGGGCAAGCGCGGGCACGACTGCCAGCTCGTGACCGACGTGGGCGAGCGTCGTCCTGATCGCAAACGCAAAGAGGACGATGCCGGCAACCATCGGGAGGTGCAGGTAGGTGTAGGTGTCCCGCGCCACGGCGGTCCGTGCCGCCCCGCTTCTCTCGGTCAATAACTGCTGCGCTCGGATCGTGAAGAAGTCGAAGTACGCCAGCCAAAACGAGGCCGCCACAAGGAGACCGAGCACTGCGGCGACGATGACGCCGGCGCCGAGCCCCGTCCCCCTCGCCCCGAAACCAATCGCGACCAGCGACTCACCGATCGCGATGATCACGATCAAGCCGTGGCGCTCGACAAAGTGGGCGGGGTGGACGCGCCAGCCGCTGAGCCCGACGAGGAGCGGCCCGAACAAGCCGACGGCGAGCGCCACGAGCCAGAGCGCTGGCCTGAGCCCGCCGTGCACGAAGCCCGCGGCGAGGATCAGTGCGGAACCGGCGAGCGACGAGGGAGCGAGCCGCAGGATCGCCGTGAACAGGTCCCGGTCGCCCCGCGCGGAGAGCGCGTAGAGCGCGAGCTGCATCACGGCCACGATCAGGAACGCGACTCCAAAGACGACGCCGCGACGGCCGAAGGCCTCGGGAACGGCCAGTGCGGCGACGAAGATCGCCGCCATCGCGACCACCATCGTGCCCCAGACCAGCCCTTCGCCGGGATCGACCGTGTTCGTCAACCAGGCGTAGGAGGCCCACGCCCACCAGAGCGCGACCAGGACCAAGAGGGCATGTCCGAGGCCGCCCCAGGTCGGCGTGTTGGCGAGAACCGTCGTCACCTGCGTGAAGCCAAAGACGAAGACGAGGTCGAAGAAGAGCTCGAGCGGCGTCACCCGTTGCTCGCGCTCCACGTGCTGCTCGGTCACGAGCGGACGCTACCCCGAAAGCGTCTGCGCTGGCGAGTCCGGTTTGCAGTCCGAACGCCATTCGTCGCACCTCGCCTCGGAGCCCGGCCCGATCGCTCGGTGCGCGCTCGCGGCGGCGGCTCGAGGGAGTCCGTGTCCGGCTGCCAGAGTCGCGCGGTCAAGTCCTGTCGACCTTCGGGTTCGCAGGACTTGGCGTTTGCAGGGGGACGAATCCGTCTGTTGACGATCCCCGGCCCCGGGGCTCACACGGTCCGAAGCGCCTCGGTCGGCGAGAGCCGGGCGGCGCGGATCGCCGGCAGAAGCCCTGCGGCCGCTCCGATCAAGAGCGCTGCGCCGAGGCCGCCGGCCCACGCGGCGGCCGGCACGTCGACCGACCAGCCGCGGTTCGACGCGTAGACGACGGTCGTGACGATTCCCGCGGCGACGCCGGCGGCTCCCCCGAGCAGAGCGAGCAGGACCGCCTCGGCGAGAAACTGGATCCGGATGTGGCCGCGCGTCGCGCCGAGCGAGCGCCTGAGCCCAATCTCGGAGCGCCGCTCGAGCACCGAGATCAGCATGATGTTCGCGACGCCAACCGCGCCGACGAGAAGCGAGACTGCGCCGAGACCCAGGAAAAGTCCGTTGAGTGCGCTCTGCGCATCGGCCCGCGCGGTCAGCGCCGCCGAGGGCTGGCTGACGTCCACCTCGTTCGGTGCCTTCGGGTCGGCCGTGGCCGCGAGCACCGATTGAACCGCCGCGACCTGGCTCGTCACGGTGCGGACGTACACAGTCGTCGGGTGCCCGTCGAAGCCCAGGTACTTCTCCGCGGCAGGGAAGCCGACGAGCACCGAGCTGTCGATTTCGGGCGCGAGCGCCGCCGGCGTCAGGATCCCCGCGAGGTAGAACCACTGCCCGCCGACCCAGATCCGCTCGCCGGGATAGATGCGGTCGATACCCAACCGCTCGGCGGCTGCCGCTCCGAGGATGGCCACCGGCAGCCGCGCCGTCGCGGCATTCAAGGACCGGCCCTGAGCGACCGTGCAGCCAACCGCCTTCAGCAAGCCGAGGCTCGCCGCCTGCACGCTGATCGCATTCGTGTTCAGGCTCGGGATCAGCGGGCTCCGATAGGCGTTCGCGCTCGTCGAGCCAGTCTCCTCGACCTCGGTCACCGGCCCGATCCGCCCGATCATCCCCGGCGCACGCTTCGGTAACTCCGCGGTCTGACCAAAGAGCGTCTGCCCGTTCGTCACCGTCAGGAGGTTCGTCCCCAGCCTGTCGATTTCGGCCAAGAGCCCCGCCTGCGATGAGGCCGAAAGGCCGAGCACCGCGACGATCGCCGCTACGCCGATCGCGATCCCGAGCGCCGACAGCGAGGCGCGCAGCCGCCGCGTGCGCAGGCCGACGCTCGCCATGCGGGCGAGATCCGAGGGCGCGAGCCGCGCGGAGCTAGCCATCCGAGACGATCCGTCCGTCGCGCATCGCGATCTGCCTCCGGAAACGCTCCGCGATCTCGTGCTCGTGGGTGATGACGAGAATCGTGGCCCCCTCCGCGTGCAGCTCGTCGAGGAGCGCCAAGATTTGCTGCCCTGTCGCGCTGTCGAGATTCCCGGTCGGCTCGTCGGCAAGCATGATCGCCGGCCGTCCGACTAGAGCTCGTGCGATCGCGACCCGCTGACGCTCGCCGCCGGAGAGCTGGGGCGGGCGCGCGCTTAGGCGATCTGCGAGGCCGACGCGCGCCAGCGCCTCGCGTGCCAGCTCGTGCCGCGCCGCCGCACGCACTCCCGCATACAGCAGCCCGTCGGCCACGTTGTCCTGGATCGTCGAATGCTCGGCGAGAAAGAACTGCTGGAAGACGAAGCCGATGCTGCGCGCGCGAAGGCCGGCGAGCTCCCGGTCCGACAGCTCGGCCACGTCGACGCCGGTGATCGACACGTGCCCTGCGCTCGGGCGCTCGAGCGTGCCGAGCACGTGCAGCAGGGTCGACTTTCCCGAGCCCGACGGGCCCACGATCGCGACCAGCTCGCGCGGCTCGACCGCGAAGCTCACTCCGCGGAGTGCCCAAACCGGCGGCTCGCCGTAGCGCTTCGTCACCCCGTCCAACTCGAGCACGGGGGTCATGAGGCAGGTACCACGATCTTCTCGCCGGCGTGCAGCTTGCCGATCACCTGGACGAGACCGGCCGCGTCGTCGAACAGGCCGAGTTCGACGGCCACGAGGCGCCGCACACCGCCGGCCGAGACCTCGACGGCGTAGCCGCCGCCCGCGAGCGCGAGGAGCGCGCTTACCGGAACCGCCAGCGCCCTGCGGACGCTCGCCGTCGTGATCGAAACCTCGACCGGCGCCTGGTCGAGGTGTCCCGTCGCCTTGGGATCGGCGGGCATCACGTCGACCTCGATCGTCGGCGTCTGGCTGCCTCCGGAGTTGCCGTTGCCGTTGCCGGACGGGACGGTCGCCACTGAGCCGACGAAGGTGACCTTGCCCGGGGTGGTCGAGTTGTCCGGGAGCGTGATCGTGACCGGATCGCCGACCCTGACCTCGGACTGCTGCGCCGCGTCGAGCTGAATTGTCACTTGGCGGCGCGTGGACGTGAACGTCAGCACCGGCCCCGGCTGTGCGGGCGAGCCGACCGACGGTGTGACCGCTGTCACCCGCACCGGCCCGGACTCGAAGACGACCGCGCCGGGCAGCAGCATGCCGGTCTGCGCAAGCCCGTGGTCTGCTTGGAACGACTTGATCCGCGCCGCGGTCCAGCGCGTGAAGGCATCGCCGCTGAGACCGAGCGCCGCGTTCAGCTCGGCGACGTCCAGGCCCTCCGACATCCCGGAGCGAAACGGCCGCCAAGCCGGCACCGAGCCGTAGAGCAGCACGACCGGCTTGCCGTCGACCCAGTAGAGCGGCTGGCCTGCGCTCACGACATCGCCCGCTTTCGGCAACCGCGTGTAGATGCCGCGCGCGCCGCCGGCCCCGACGATCGTTCCCGAGCCCGCGTAACCGAGCGTTGCGCTCACCTGTGTCTGAGAGGAAAGTGAGCGGCGCCGCACGGTCGCCAATCTCGTCGCGGCGGCGTTGTCGATCGTCGCGTTCGCCCTGTTTGACCCGCCGGATGGAAGCGCGAACGCTGCGGCCCCGGCGGCCGCGATCACGACCACCGCGACTCCGGCGGCGACGGCGCGCCTCCTCATGGCGCGGCTTGCTGCGATTGGATCCGGCCTGGCAGGTCCTTCTGGCAGGCTTGCTGCGCCGCCTGGAAGACCGGCGAGCGCGGATCGATGCCGCTCGAGGGGCCGATCCGCAAGGATGCGTGTCCCCCCGAGAGCTGCGGGTCGGGGAACTTCGGCACGCCGTGTGCGCGCATGCAGGCGGAGAACTTGAGCGCCTGGGCTTGCATCTTTGCCTGGTCCGCCGGACTCGGCGGCTGCCCGCCCTTCGGCGTGTACTTCCGGCACGCTCGTTGTGCGTTTTGGAAGGAGGACGAGTCCGGATTGACCCCGTTCAACGTGACACTGCCATTCGCCGAGGGGTCGGAGAAGTTGGGCACGCCGTGGGAGCGCATGCAGGAGGCGAACTTCCGCATCGACGAGACGTCGCCGCCGACCATTCTCAAGCTGCCGCCGCTGCCACCGCCGCTCGTTCCGGAATCGCCCGACGCCGGCGGCGATGAGGCGGAGGAGCTCGTCGTCGGCGAGCCCGCGCTCGCGACGCCGGGCAGGTTTGCGTTACTCCCGCAGCCCGCCGCAGCGGCCGCGAGGCCAAGTGCGGCGAGCGGGACTGCGACGAACTTCAGCGCGATCATGCTCATCATTCCCTTCGGTTCGCTTGCGAACTGATCACCGCCTCAAGGGATAGCTCGCGCCCGGTAACAAGTCGGGGACGGCGTCTGTAACCCGTCCGTAACCTCGGCTGCGGCATCCTTTTCTGTGCGATGCGCGTCCTGGTTGTCGAGGATCAGAAAGAGCTCGCCGCGACGATCGCGGTCGGCCTTCGCCGTGAAGGGATGGCCGTCGACATCGTCTTCGACGGCGAGGCCGCGGTCCGCCACGCGAGGGAGCAGACGTATGACGTCGTCGTGCTCGATCGCGACCTGCCGCGGCTGCATGGAGACGACGTCTGTCGCCACCTCGTCGCCGAGGGCGCGCGCAGCCGCGTGTTGATGCTCACCGCTGCCGACACGATCGAGCACCGCGTCGACGGGTTGAGCCTCGGTGCCGACGACTACCTGCCGAAGCCGTTCGCCTTCGCGGAGCTCGTCGCGCGCATTCGCGCGCTCGGGCGCCGCAGCCATCCGGCCCGGCCGCCCGTGCTGAAGCGGGGCGACATTCGCCTCGACAGCACGCAGCGGGTCGCGACCCGAGCCGGACGGCGACTCGCGCTCAGCCCGAAGGAGTTCGCCGTGCTCGAGTTGCTCCTCGCCGCCGAGGGCGCGCCGCTCTCCGCAAAGGAGCTCTTGAACGGCGTTTGGGACGAGTACGTCGACTCCTTCAGCGATGTCGTCAAGGTCACGATCAGCCGTTTGCGGCGCAAGCTCGGCAGCCCGCCGGCAATCGAGACCGTCGCGAACGCCGGCTACCGAATCGCCTCGTGAAGCTGCCGCGCAACACGATCCGGCTGCGGCTCACGCTCCTGTACGGCGCCCTGTTCCTCGTCTCGGGTGCCGTGCTCCTCGCGATCACGTACATCTTCGTCGCACACCGCCTGAACAACGGCGGCCTCTTCATCACGACCGGGAAGCCAGTGCTCGGGAACCCCGGTCTGGGCCTGCCCGGCGGAACCGCATCTCTGACACCGGCACAGGTCACCGTGGTGGCGCAGCGACAGTCGAACGCCGCACTGCACCAGCTCGTGATCCAGTCCGGTTTCGCGCTTGGGATCATGGCCGTCGCCTCGATCTGGCTCGGCTGGCTCGTCGCCGGGCGCGCTCTGCGCCCGCTCCGCACGATCACGACCGCCGCGCGCGAGATCTCCGCCGGCAGCCTGCACAGGCGGCTCGCTCTTGCGGGCCCCGACGACGAGCTCAAGCAACTCGGGAAGACCTTCGACGAGCTGCTCGCCCGCCTCGAAGCGTCATTCGACGCCCAGCGGCGGTTCGTCGCCAACGCCTCGCACGAGCTGCGGACGCCGCTGACGCTCGAGCGCGCCCAGATCGAGGTCGCACTCGCGGATCCCGACTCGTCGGTCGAGACACTGACCGAGATGGCGCAGCGGGTGCTCGCGACGAACGAGCAGCAAGAGCGGCTGATCGAGGCGTTGCTCACCCTCTCACGCAGCCAGCGCGGGCTCGACCGGCACGAGCGGATCAGCCTGGTGGCCGTGATCGAGGAGGCACTGGCCACGGTCGATCACGGCGGGCTGACCGTGACGAGCGACCTGCAGCCCGCCCACACGACCGGTGATCCCCGACTCGTCGAGCGGCTGGCCGTGAACCTGATCGGGAACGCCGTCAGCCACAACGTTCCGAAGGGGCGGGTGGCGGTTCGCACCGCGAGCTCGAACGGACGCGCGCTTCTCGCCGTCGAGAACACGGGCCCGCTGATCGCGCCCGAGGAGGTCGAGCGGCTCTTCCAGCCGTTCCAGCGGCGCGAACGGACGAGCGCGAACGGCAGCGGGCTCGGCCTCTCGATCGTCGACTCGATCGCAGCCGCGCACGACGCGAGCGTGACGGCAGAGCCGCTCGCAGGCGGCGGCCTGCGGATCGCGGTCGCCTTTCCGAGCGCCTAACGCCAACGCCACCTCGGCTTCGCAGCGGCGGAGGGCGAGGCAGAGCTCGGCTGACGTCGCGGAGCGGCGTCAGCCCCGCACGATCCGGAGGGTAAGAAACCGGTTTCGATCCGACGGTGCGGGGCTCGACACCGCGCCCGAGCAGTGCGAAAGACAGGGGCTCGGCCTCGGGCCGGGCGGAGGAACCCTCGTTCGGGGGTGGTCTCAACCCCCCGGCTCCTGCCGACAACCTACGTGCGGTGAAGCGGCCCGGTATCGCCCTCGTTCTGTCCCTGGCGGCGTTTCTCGCCGCGGCGCCAGCGCGCGCCGACAACAAGCCAAATCCCTTCGGGATCACGATGGTGCGCTTCCAGGCCGGCACGCCGGCCGCGGCGATGAGGGCCTCGGTGGCGCAGGCCGGCGGCAGCGTCGTTACCGACCTGACGCCGGTGAACGCGCTCGCGGTGGCTCCGCTCGCTCCCGACTTCGCGACCAGGATGAAGGCGAACGCGAGCGTCAGCTCGGTCTTCACCGAGCCGATTTTTCGAGCCCCGCTCGGCGGTGACTTCCAGCCGGGCGGAGGCGCCGTGAACCCCGTCTTCGGTCCTGCGCCCGCCTTCCCCGACCCCTGGCACGACGCCTCCTCGTTCCTCGGCGTCTCCAACCCGCAAGGAATCCTCCAGTGGGATGACGCCCGGATGAACGTACCGGCCGCCTGGGCGAGGACGCTTGGCGATCGCAGCATCCGCGTCGCGGTGCTCGACACGGGCATCGAAAGCTCGCACCGAGAGCTGCGAGACAACGTCGAGGGCTCGCACAACTTCATCCCCTGCGACACGCTCACGCGGGACTTCGGGGCGGCGGCCGTCAAGCAGCTCGGCCTCCGGGACTGCTCGAACCAAGACGGCGAGGGCCACGGCACGTGGGTGGCGAGCCGGATTGCCGCCGAGCTGAACGGCTTCGCCTCGAACGGAGTCGCGCCGCGGGTCCGCGTCTCGAGCTACAAGGTGCTCGCCGCGGGTTTCGGCGGGATGCCGGACTGGATCCTCGCCGGCCTCGTGAGCGCCTGCTCGAGCGGCGTCGATCTCGTCAACATGTCGATCGCCGGCTACCTCGATCCGAGTGATCCCAGCGGCGCGCAGACCTACCTCCTCTTCAATGACGCCGTCCAGTACTGCCGCTCGCGCGGCGTGACCGTCTTCGCAGCCGCTGGCAACGAGCACGTGCGGGTCGACCGGGTCACGATCTCGATCGGCAGCCGAGTCCTCAGCGGAGCCGGCCGGGTCTCGGCCGGTCCGGAGGGAATCGGAACCGTGGCACCGGGCTCCGCCTCGCTGAGCGGCTCCGATCTGCGCGGGAAGCTCCTCGCTCCGGCCGGCGTCCCCGGCGTCGTGATGGTCTCGGCCACGAACAACGCCAACGACCCCGCACCCGCCGACGATCCGTTCGGAGCCAGCATGCAGGTCGGAGCGCGCGACCAGCTTGCCTACTACTCGAACTATGGCTCGCGGGTCGACCTGGCGGCTCCCGGTGGCGCCCGCCGCTTCAACTTGCCCTTCTGGGACGGTGGCAGCGGTGACATCCTCTACGGCGGCTTCGGCTCCCTCGGCGCGCTCGCCGAGACCGGAACGATCTGCTCCGATCCGGTCGAGTCCTCGCTGGCAAACTTCGCCTGCTTCAAGGTCGAGGGCAACGGCTTCGGCTGGCTGCAGGGGACCTCGATGGCCTCGCCGAACGCGGTCGGTGTCGCCGCGCTCGCCCTCTCGGCCCGCCCCGAGCTCCGCCACAATCCGGCCGCGCTCGTCGCGCGCCTCGAGACGACCGCGCAGCGGCAGCTGACGAACTTCACCGGCCCAGACGACCCAGCCAACCTAGCCTCGACCTACGATGGCCGGGCCTGTCCGACTGGCTACTGCCATCTCGACCCGACGCACCCGGTCGGGTTCGCGGACGCCTACGGCGCCGGGCTGATCGACGCCGGCGCCGCCGTGAACGGCTAGCTCCCGAGTTCCGGCGACAGCGCGCTCAGCCGGCCGGTCGCTCGGATATCGCGCTTGATATCTCCGTCTTGATGTCGTATAGTCCCGCGGCTTTGTCGGGGGAGAACGATCGCTTCCAGCGGCGCCTGCCGCAGGAATTGCGACAGCGGTTCGCCAGGGAGGCCGCGAGGTCGGCCTCGGGGCTCGCCGCGGCCGACTCCGATCGCGCCAGGGCAGGCTCATGGCCGCACGTGCGGCCGTGGCGACAGACAATCCGAGGAAGAGAGGGATGATGCGACGACCGAGGTTCAAGGTGCTCGGCGCGACCGCCGGCGTGGCGGCTCTCGCGGTGATCGCCGCCATTCTTGGTCTCACGGGCCTGACAGGTAGCGCGGCCCGTGCCGACCGCGCCCTGCCGGGCTACGTGAAGACGCCAGGGGAGTCCGACTCGAGCATCGCGGCGACGCCGGGCGTCGGCCCGAACGCCGCCGAGGCGTACCTGTCCGCCGAGCGGACGTATCCCGCGAACGTTATCCCGGCGAGCTTCGTGCAGAACGCCGCGGCGACCTTCGACCGGATCGCGAACCAGCCCGACAACGAGGGCGGGGGCGGCGAGTGGAACCACTACGGCCCGCTCGTGAACGCGATCCAGCCGGGCATCCTGTCCTTCACGGGAGCGACGACGCCGACCGCAAGCCGGATCACTGCGCTCGCGATCTCGCCGAACTGTCGTCCGGGCGACTGCCCGCTCTATGCCGGAGCCTCCGGCGGAGGGGTCTGGCGAACGGAAGATGCGACCGCCCCGAATCCGGCCTGGCACCAGGTCACGCACGACCTCGCCCAAAACTCGGTCGGCACGCTGGTCATCGATCCGACCGACCCGACCGGCAGGACGCTCTACCTCGGCACCGGCGAGCCGAACCGCTGCTCTTCGGGCTGTGAGGCCGGCGTCGGGATCTACAAGTCGACGAACGGCGGCGACAGCTGGCAGAAGCTCGACGACACCTGCGTCAGCAACCCCACCTACGCATGCGCGACTCCCGGCCAGGACTCGTTCCTCGGCCGCGGCATCAGCGCGATCGTCGTCGACCCGACGAACCCGCAGCACCTGTTCGTGGGCTCGGCCCTGGCCGTTCGCGGCCTCTCGCATGTGATCGGCAACGGCGGCACGAGTCGCTTCGAGCCGGGTGCGAACGCCCCCGGCCTGTACGAGTCGTTCGACGGCGGCAGCACCTTCACGGAGGTCTGGAACGGGAGCCGGCCGGTCTCATTCGGAATCAACGACGTGAAGCTCGATCCGCTCGACCCGACCACCGTATACGCATCGGCCTTCGACGCGGGTCTCTGGCGCCGCTCGCCGACGCTCGACGGCTCGGCGACACCGTACGACTTCCACCAGGTCTACTCGCCGAACTTCGTCCCGCCGGCCTGTACACCGGACCCGAAGGTGACTCCGGCCTGCGGATTCCTCGGGATCGACCGGACGATGTTCGCGCCGACCGTCAAGAACGGCACGACGCGGATCTACCTGACCGAAGGCACCCAGAACGTGGGTTCGAGTAGCAACCCGCTGGCCGCCACGTTCTGGCGCACGGACAACGCCAACCAGCCGGCGGCGACGCTGCTCGGGACGGAGGCGAGTGGTTCCACGGAGCCGCCGCCGACGACCGTCGGCCCGCAGACCTATCCCGGCTGGCAGAAGCTGACCTCGAAGTCGACCGCCAGCCCCTACTACGCGACGACCGACTTCTGCACCGCGCAGTGCTGGTACGACGAGTACGTGTACACGCCGAAGGGGATGCCCGACACGGTGTACGTGATCGGCTCGTACCTCTACGGCGAACAGCCCTGCAACACGAAGGGCGTCGCCTGCGGCAACGGCCGCTCGAACGGCCGCGCCGTGCTCTACTCGACGACCGCGGGCGACCCCGAGCCGGTGACGACCGCGGACGGGACGACCACCACGCGCACGTTCACGGATCTGACCTTCGACGCCCAGAACCAGCCCGCGGACTGGTGTTCGTACGGGTCGCAAAGCGTGACGACACCCGGCTTCGAGTGCCTCTGGGCACCGGACGGCATCCACCCGGATCAGCACTCGATCGTGATCAACCCGAACAATCCGACCCAGATCTTCGAGGGATCGGACGGTGGCGTCGTCCGGACCGACGGCAACTTCGCCGACATCTCGCAGCACTGCAACTCGAACGAGCGACCGCTGCTCGGGCCCGCCAGCCTGAATAACTGCAAGCGGCTTCTGTCCCGCGTGCCGAACCTGATCGAGCACGTGGACAAGTTCCTCGCCTCGACGCTGCAGTTCGTCGGCGTCTCGATCAACCCGCAACAGCCGTGCGAGGTCCAGGGTGGAACGCAGGACAACGGCACGTGGACGAACAACGACCCGGAGTGCGCCCGTGGCACCTGGCCGCAGACGATCTACGGCGACGGTGGCAACGGCGGCTTCGACGCGACCAACGGCAACTGGCGCTTCAACGAGTTCACCGGCGGCTTCTCCGACTCGAACTTCGAGAACGGGGTGCCGGCGAAGTGGGTGATCACCTCGGCGCCGCTCGTCAACAGCAATGAGTCGGTGGCCTTCTACTGGCCGCAGATCGCCGACCCGAACCCGCTTGCGGGCACGCACCCGATCTTCGCGGGCTTGCAGCACGTCTGGCGGACTTGGGCCTTCGGGGCGGGAACACCGAACAAGACCCCGCAGGACACGACTCCGAACATCGCCTTCTACGAGGCGAACTGCGGCCCGGACTGGACGACGGCGGGCAACGATCCCCGCTGCGGTGACTACCAGCCGCTCGGCGGGCCCCAGGGGTCGAACCAGCCTGGTGACCTGACGGGGACCGTGTACGGCAGCGACCGGACCGGCGGCTCGGTGTCGTGGCTTGCCCGCGACCGTGCCGACCACCAGACGCTGTGGGCGGCGACCTCGGCCGGGCGCATCTTCGTGACGCACAACGCGAATGCGGTCGATCCGAAGGCTGTCGTCTGGCACCGGATCGACAACCCGACCTCCCCGACGAGGTTCCCGAGCTCGATCTACATCGATCCGAGCGACGCGAGCCATGCGTGGGTGACCTACTCGGGCTACAACGCGGTGACGCCGACCACCCCAGGCCACGTCTTCAGCGTGGTCGAGGGAGATCCGGCGACGCCGGGCTCGGGTGTCTTCACGAACCTGAACGTCGAGAGCGGCACCAGCGCGTTCCCGACGCCCACGAATGACGGCGACCTGCCCGTGAGCGATGTCGTCCGGGATGACCAGACGCACACGCTCTACGTGGGCACGGACTTCGGCGTCCTCAAAGGGCGGAAGGACGGTACGCGGGGCTGGGTCGTGATGAGCGGCCTGCCGCGGTACGAGATCATGCATCTCGCAATCGAGCCCTCGAACCGCGATGCCACCTGTGCCGTTCTGCATCACTGCCCGCGAGTTCTCTACGCGGCGACCCACTCGCAGGGCATCTGGTCGCTCAGGCTGGGCGGCGAGGGGGGCTAGCAGGCCCGCTCGGAACTGAGCGAAACCCGGAAGGGCCGCCGTCAGGCGGCCCTTCCGCCTTCGGGGCCCGGGCGCTCGAGTGCCTAGACCGTATGGACTGCCCGGCGCCTCGCTCGTAAGTTGGCGCGGGCTGCCGTCGCGAGTGGCGCGGCGGTAGAGCCGCAATTACGGGAGGCGCCGGTATGGCTGACGGTAGTTGGGTTGGTGTGGATCTGCACGCTCGGTCTGCTGTGGCGAGCGTGCTCGACAGGACAAGCGGCGAGCTGCGGACGGAGCGGGTGCCGGCGGCGAGCGAGCCGCTGGTTGCGTGGCTGGAG
>DASUWJ010000008.1:0-25952 GCA_036378475.1 Gaiellaceae bacterium | reverse complement strand
GCCTGTTTCTGACCGGCCCGCCGGGCGTGCGCGAGCCCGAGGCAGCCCGCCGGATCGTCGCCGAGGGGATCCAGGTGATCGCGGACGAGGCCGAGCGGGCCGGCGTCGTCGCCGCGCTCGAGCCGATCCAGCGCGAGTTCGCGCACTTCTGGACGCTCGTCAGCACGCTGCGCGAGGCGGCGGCGCTGCTCGAGCAGGCCGGCCAGCCGGGGCTGCCGCTGCTCTTCGACACCTGGCACCTCTGGAACGACGAGCTCCTGTTCGAGGATATCGACCGCTACGCCGGACGCTTCGCGGGCGTCCACGTCGCCGATTGGCGGGCCGCGACGAGGAACACGAACGACCGCGTCTTCCCCGGCGAGGGGATCGCCGGCCTGCCGCGGATCCTGGGCGCGCTCGAGGCGGCCGGCTACCGCGGCTGGTACGACGTCGAGATCTTCTCGGACGCTGAGCTCGAAGGCTCGCTCTGGCGGCTCGAGCCCGCCGAGGCGGCCAGGCGCGCGGTCGCCGGCTTCGAATCGGTCTGGGCCGCCCGCTAGCGCGACGGCGTCTCGGAGCCCTGGAAGATCTTCATCGGCAGGCCGGCGAGCGGCTCGCCTCCCCGCGGGGTGACGAGCCAGGTGTCCTGCATGTAGAGGCAGGCATCGCCGTCGTTCGAGATCGCGTGCGGATGCATCGAGAAGACCATGTTCTCCGCGAGCTCCGTCTCGATCCCCTCGCCGATCTTGGGGTACTCGATCATCGTCATCCCGATCGAGTGCCCCGTGACGTGGCCGAGGGAGTAGCCCCGCCGTGCGAAACCGCTCGAAACGGCGCGGTGGACGTCGCTCGCGCTGGCGCCTGGCTTGAGGGCTGCCCGGGCCGCCTCGAAGTACTCCTCGTAGGCCTCGAGCATCCGGGCCGCCTCGGGGCCGGGGGCGCCGTCCCCCGCGGCGATCGCGCGCGAGACCTCGACCCAGTGGCCTCCCGGGCCCGCGATCTCGAGCGAGGGCAGGACGAGGTCGCCCGCGCGCACCCGCCGCTTCCGGCTCGCGATCCGGAACTCGGGCGCCGCCTCGCCGTTCTCGCCCACGAGCACCATGTCCATCGTCAGCCGCCCGCAGCCCTGCTCGACGAAGTAGCGCTCGCAGAGGGCCAGGAGCTCCGCCTCCGAGCGGCCGACGCCGAAGCCCTCGAGGAAGATCCAGAACCCCTCGGTGTTGATCCGGACGCTCTCCCGTACCGATTCGAGCTCCTCCCCGCTCTTGACCGAGCGAGCCAGATCGAACTCGACGTCGTAGGGGAGGAGCTCGAGCCCCGAACCCGCCAGCGCGCGGTAGTCCCGCACCGTCATCACGTAGTCGAGCCCGTACACCCCCAGGCGGTGCCAGCCCCGCTCCCGCGCGCGTTCGGCCAGCCAGGCACCGGGCGCATCCACGAAGAGCTGCTCCTCGATCCGGCTCGTTCCATGCTCGCCGACGTAGCGGGCCTCGGCCGGAAAGACGATCGAGGGTTCGCCCTCGAGCGGCAGTAGCACGTAGGCGTAGCGATGCACGATCTGGAAGCCCGAGAGGTAGGTGACGGCGCCCTCGAAGCCGGTGTACTCGCTGCCCGCGACGATCGCGGCGTCGAGGCCGTCACGTCCGAGCGCGGCGCGTACGTTCGCGTAGCGGCGCTCGAGCTCGGGGTGGCTCACGACCACGAGGCCTCGACTCCCTTGACCAGCGCCGTGATCGCGTCGTTCAGGGGCGTCGGCACTCCGTGCCGGCGGCCGAAGCGGGCGATCCCTCCGTTCAGGAAGTCGATCTCCGTCTGCCGGCGGGCCTCGACGTCCTGGAGCATGCTCGCCTTGTGGTCGTAGGCGACATCGGGGCGCGCGGCGTGGTCGATCAGCTCCTCCGGGTCGGCGTCGAGCTCGATCCCTTGCGCCGCCGCGACGGCTTCGCCCTCGCCGACGAGACCGCTGACGAGCCGCCGCAGCGGCGAGAACTCGACCACCCGGCCGTGCGTCAGTCCCGTCAGCGCGCCGACCGGGTTCGTGGCCGCGTTGAAGATCACCTTGCGCCACTGCGCGCCCCGCGCGTCGGGCACCGCCTCCGTCGGCAGCCCCGCGCGCGAGCAGGCCGCCGCGAGCCTCTCGACGGCCTCGAAGGGAGCGGGACTCCCCTCGTAGGGGCCGATCGTCGTCTCGCCCTTGACCTCCCAGAGGACGTGTCCCGGCTCGAGCAGCCGTCCGGCGGGAAACGTCGTTCCCCGGATCACCTGCTCGACGTGGGCGGCGATCGCCTCCTCGTTGCCGATGCCGTTTTGCACCGAGCAGACGGCGCCGCCCCGGAAGGCGTGGGCGCTCGCCGCGATCGCCGCCTCCGTGTGCATGGCCTTCGTGGCCACGATCCCGAAGTCGCAGGGGGGCAGCTCGCGTGCGTCCGTCGTGGCGCGGAGGCGTCCCAGCACCTCGCCCGCCCCCGAGAGCCGCAGGCCATCCCGGTTGATCGCCTCCACGTGCTCGCGAGCCAGGTCGTAGCCCCAGACCTCGAGCTCCTCGAGCTGGGCCAGGTTCGCCGCGAACAGCGAGCCGACCGCGCCGCAGCCGACGACGCACACCCTCACGCCGGAACCGGCTCCTGCGCGTAGGAGCGCTCCCTGCCGCGCACGAGCGCGTAGAGCGCCTCGTGGAGCGGCACCTGGACGCCGTGCCGCCGCGCCTCGCGGACGAGCGACCCGTTGATCTGATCGACCTCGGTTCGCCGCTTCCCCCTCACATCCTCGAGCATCGAGGGGTAGTGGGCGCTGCCGCGTTTGGTCGCCAGCACGTTCATCTGCCAGGGATCGTCGTGCAGCTCGACCCCGGCCGAGGCCGCGACTGCCTCGCCTTCCTGCACGAGCGCGCGCACGAGCCAGCCCAGGTCGAAGGGCTGCGCGAGCGCCGCGAAATGGAAGTCGTGCGGCAGGCCCGTCAGCGCCGCAACGGCATTCACGGTCGCGTTGAAGATCAGCTTCGACCACTGCGCCGGCCGCAGATCTGGCAGCGCTTCCGCCTTCAGACCGGCCGAGACGATCAGCGCTGCGGCTTGCTCGGCCAGTGCGAAGGATGCGCCGTCGAAGGGGCCGAGCCAGGTCGGCGTGTCGAGGACGTATTCGACGTGGTCGTCGGCGTGCTTGGTGCCGCTCATGAAGGTCACGGCCGAGATCACCGGCCAGTCCCCCTGGCGGCGGACGGCCTCCTCCGCGCCGAGGCCGTTCTGGACCGTCATCACGGTGCCCCGGTCGAGGAAGGCGCCGAGCTCCCGCACCGCCGTCTCGATGTCGGTCGCCTTCGTCGCCAGGATCGCGAGCTCGGCGGGCGGCAGCTCGCTCGCTACGCAGGTCGCGTGCGGGTGGGCGAGGAAATCGGCGCGGCCCGAGACGCGCAAGCCGCGCCTCTCAACCGCCCGGGCATGCTCGCGCCGCCGGCAAAGGAGCCAGACGTCCGCCACCCGGCTCAGATGGGCCGCGAATAGGCTGCCGATCACCCCGCCGCCGACGATGCAGACGCTCTTCACCGCCGGGCGAGCGTAACGCGGCGCCGTCGGCTCCGGGCGGAAAGCCGGCCCACGCCGCCCGGCCCGGTCGCCCCGCGCGGCCGAACGAGCCCGCGCGGGGAGGCCTGCCTAGACGCGCGAGGCGTGCTGAGCCGACGAGCTCGCGGTGGAGCGTGCCCGGGCCTCGGCGACCTGCGGCCGGAGCCCCTGCACGAGTCCCTGCGAGACGAAGCCGCGCTGGGCGACGACGAGCGCGATCCCGATCCCGAAGGCGAGCACGTGGTCGCTGTCGAGGATCGTCAGCCCGCCCCGCAGCATGTAGGCGAAAACGGCAACGGCGGCAACGGCAAAGCCGATCGCGATCCGGCCACGCGCCGTCTGCCCGCGCCGGCGCCAGCCGGCCGCGGCGATCGCGCCGAGCCAGGCGGCCCCGACCGCCGAGACGCCGTAGTCGGGGCGCGAGAGCAGCGTCTGGAAGCTCGAGGGATCGAAGACTCGCACGGTCGCGAGCGCCGAATAGGCGAGCACGGTCGAGCCGACGTGGCCGGCGACCGCGCTGACCCACAAAAGCCGCTGGCCGCAGACGGCCAGGACGAGCACGGCGAGCGCGACGAACGAGAGGAGCGAGATCGCGATCGGATGCTGGACGATCAGGCCGCTCGTGAGCAGGAACCAGACCTTGCCCTGTTCGAACTTGACCGGGCTGGAGGCCAGCGAGGTCACCTTCAGGCTGCCGTCGACCGTCGCCAGCGTCAGCCCGATCACGACGAGGAACCAAGCGACCAAGGCCGCCAGGGATCCGAGCTCTCGCGCCTCGAGCCTGGCTCGGCTCCGGCGCGAAGCGACGCTCGGGCGGCCAGTCGGGTGTCGATCCGCGGAATCCACGTCAGGAGCTGGAACTGCTACCTGCCCTATACGACGGCGTATTCCGGCGGCCCTCAGCACGAAACCCTCTCAGCGACGACTCTCGGCGACCAAGAAGTTCTAGCAGCCGCCCAGGGGGCGCCGCGATCGTGAAGGAGGCCGCAGCCGGCGCGCGCGGCGACGGCGCAGCCTAGGTGTCGCGGCGGATCAGGAGCACCGCCGCGAGCGCGAGGACGAGGGCGCAGTAGCCGGCGAAGAGCAAGCCACCCGGCCAGGGCGCCAGGCTGTGGGAGCCGGGGGTCAGCGAGAAGATCTGCCGCCCCGCCTCGCTCGGCAGGTACTGGCTGATCGCGTTGTTCCAGCTCGTGGGCAGGATGTTCATCAGCGGCGGGATCACGAAGAAGATGCCCGCGAAGGTCGCGATCGCGCCCGCGGTGTTCCGCACGATCGCGCCGATCCCGAGCGCGAAGATGCCCACCAGCATCAGGTAGACCGCACCGCCGATCACCGAGCGGGCAACGCCCGGGTGCGAAAACGAGATCTGGAGGATGTGGTGCCCGGAGAGAATCGCCTGACTGGCGAAGAAGGCGATCACGACGGAGGGCAGCATCAGCAGGAAGGCGACGATCGCGAAGACCACGGTCTTTGCCCAGAGCACGGGGAGTCGCTTCGGCACCGCGGTGAAGCTGGCGCGAATCATCCCCGTCGAGTACTCGCCGGTGATCACGAGCACGCCGAGCACGGCGATCGCCAACTGCGAGACGTTGACGCCCGCCAGGGCGATCTCGAGCGGGCGGCGGTTGGCCCGCTCATGGGCATTCATCGAGCCCCAGTGCGAGGAGGTGATCGCCGCGAAGAGAGCCGGGAAGGCGATCGTCAACAGGACCGCGACAAAGAGCGACCAGCGGGTCGAGCGCAGGGAGCGGAGCTTCGTCCATTCCGAGTGCGCCACCCGCGGCCACGTGACGCGGCCCGTGTGCGCCAGCCGCGGCAGCTGCTGGGCGCTCGCGACGCTGTTCACAGGACCGCCTCCTCGGGCTCGAGCTCCGCCGCCTTGAACTCGACATCCTCGCGGGTCAAGGTCATGAAGGCCTCCTCGAGCGAGGCCTGCTGCGGCGTCAGTTCGTGAATCACGAACTGGTTCGCCGCGGCGGCATCGCCGATCTGCGCCGCGGTCAGCCCGCGCACCTCGAGCAGTCCCTGCCCGAGCCCTTGCACGCTCACGTCCGGGCCGCTGAGCAGGGGCTCCAGTTCGGCGGCCTGCGGCGAGCGCACGCGGACGAGGTTGCCGGATGCTTGCCTGATGAACTCCTCGGTGCTCATGTCGGCGATCTTTCGGCCCCGCCCGATCACGATCAGGTGGTCGGCGGTGAGCGACATCTCGCTCATCAGGTGCGAGGAGACGAAGACCGTGCGTCCCTCGGCCGCGAGCCCCTTCAAGAGGTTGCGCATCCAGTGGATCCCCTCGGGGTCGAGGCCGTTGACGGGCTCGTCGAGCATCACCGTGGCGGGATCGCCGAGCAGCGCCGCTGCGATCCCGAGCCGCTGGCCCATGCCGAGCGAAAACTGGCCCGCCCGCTTCTTGGCGACGTCGTGCAGCCCGACCAGGCCGATCAGCTCGTCGACGCGGCGCCGGCCGATCCCGTGGGTCTGGGCCAGCGCGAGCAGGTGGTTGTAGGCCGAGCGGCCGGTGTGGACGGAGCGGGCCTCGAGCAGCGCGCCCACCTGATGCAGCGGGCCGGCGTGGTCGCGGTAGTGCTTGCCGTTGACCGTGACGTCGCCGGCGCTCGGCGAGTCGAGCTGGAGGATCAGCCGCATCGTCGTCGACTTGCCCGAGCCGTTCGGCCCCAGGAAGCCGGTGACGATGCCAGGGTGGACGGTGAACGAGAGCCCGTCGACGGCTCGCTTGTCGCCGTAGTCTTTGGTCAGGCCCTCCGCTTCGATCACGGAGCCGATCCAACCAGCTCTGTCTGAGAGATTCCTGAGAGGCGGGCCGTCATCGTCCGACAATTCGCGCGCTCACTCCTCAGCCCTCCTGCTTTCGGCAGGTGGACCCGAGGGAGCGGTGTCAGGCCCAGGTAACAGGCAGGGCCGAGGCGGCGAACCCTGAGAACCGGCCGGGGGCGAGCCGTCGAGGCGGCGGCGGCCGGCCCAGCCGGACCCAGGTTCGAGCCGCGCAGCGGGTGTTCGGCTCGGGCGCGCCGAGCGGGCGCGCGCGCAAAGGAAGCGCCGGTCGGGAGACGACGCTCCTTTGCCTTTTTTCGTCTCCCTCGCCTGGGTGATGCCCGTTCGCGCTTACTGCCTGATTGTGTGGGAGTGCCGGGTATCCCGGCGGCGGCGATGACACCTAACTCTCTGGCACGCGAGGATGGCCGCCCGCCGAGCGCGGGCGCCGCTCCGCCTCCCTTCGAATCCTCGCTGCAAGCCCTGCTCGAGGTCGCCCGGGCCGTTCGTAGCGGCGCCGAGCCCGATTCCGTGCTCAGCACGATCGCGCGGGCGGTCTCGGAGGCGCTCGGGTTTCAGACCGTCGTGATCAACGTCTACCGGCCCGAGTGGGACGATTTCTACGTCGCGACCGTGTACGGGAACGACGCCGTCCGGGACGCGCTCCTCGGTTCGATCTACGACTGGGAGAGCTGGAAACCCCTGCTTCATCCGAGGTTCCTGCGCGCGGGCGCCTACTTCATCCCGAATCACGCCTTCGACTGGTCGAAGGACACGGGAGCGAGATTCGTGCCGGCCGGGGAGCCGCTCGTCGATGGAGGCGATGGCTGGCACCCGGCAGATGAGCTCTTCGTGCCGCTCGAGCGCTCCGACGGACAGATCGTCGGTGTGATGTCCTTCGGCGACCCGCTGGATGGCCTGCGCCCGAGCGACGAGCAGCTCACTGTGGCGGTCGCGCTCGCCTCACACGCCGCTCTCGCGCTCGAGATCGCACAGGAGCGCGGCCGGCTGCAGCGGCATCAAACGGGCCTCGAGCAACTGCTGCGCGTCTCCTCCCAGCTGCCCCAGACGATCTCGACCGAGGCGATGCTGACCTCCGTCTGCGACGCGGTGCGGGAAGCGCTCGGGTTCGAGAAGGTCCTGATCGAGCTGCTCGAGGAGGAAAGCGGGATGCTGCGGCCCGCCACGGCGGCCGGCTGGGACGAATCCGACAGCGCGCTGAGCGCCGCGCTCGAGCTCGAGCTGATCTCGCGGCTCTTCGATCCACGCTTCGAGGTCGCGGGCTGCTACCTGGTGCCTCGCGCGCAGGCCGAGCAGCGCGTCGGCAAGAGCCAGGTCGTCTACGAATCGGTCCTGAACGGGAGAGGCGAGCTCGCGTGGAACCACCACTGGCTCGTCGTGCCGCTCTTCGGCGCGGACGGCGCCGTCAGCGGAGTCCTCTGGGCGGACGAGCCACATACGCGGCTGCTCCCGAACGAGGATGTGATCCAGGCCCTGCGCATCTTCGCCAACCACGCGATGGAGGCGCTCGCGGTCGCGACCCAGCTGGCGGAGACACGCTTCCTCGCCGATCACGACCCGCTCACGCGCCTGCTGAACCGGCGCGCCCTGCTGACCGAGCTGGACGAGGCGGCCGAGCAGCCGCGTTCGGGGCGCCCGCTTGCGCTCGTCTTTCTCGACCTCGACAACTTCAAGGAGATCAACGACGAACACGGGCACTCAACCGGCGACCGTGTGCTCGCGCGCTTCGGGTCGCTGCTCGCCGAATCCTTGCGACGCGGCGACGAGGCCTTCCGCGTCGGCGGCGACGAGTTCGCGCTCCTGCTCGCCGAGGCGGGCGAACAGGAGGCGCGAGAAGTCGTTGCCCGGATCATCCTGGCCCTGGAGGCAAACATCGATCCGCTCCTACGGGCGCTGAGCGGCAGCTTCGGCATCGCCACCAGCAGCTTCGGGGAGGAACCGCAGGAGCTGCTTCGAATCGCAGACGAGGCGATGTACCAGGCGAAGCGCTCAGGCACGGGGATCGAGGTGGCGTGAGTTCGGGCCAGCCCGCCGAGGAACGAGGGCCGGGCCGGCCCGTCGCGCTCGCCTCGACCTCCGAGCCGCTCTCGCGCCTCGTCGCCCTGACGCGGGCGATTGCGGCGGAGCAGGTCTCCCAGCGGATGCTTCGCGTCGCGAGCCGCGAGGTGACGCGCCTTCTCAACGCCCACGCCTGCCTCGTCTCGCAGCTCGAGCATGGCCTCCTGCGCGAGGTCGCCGACTACGCGAGCGGTGAGCGGCAGGTGGCGCGCGGCCTCAGCTACTACCTGGCCGACTATCCGACGACCGCGGCCGCGCTCGAGTCGGGAATCCCCTGCTCGATCTCGACCGACGACCCTGCCGGGGACCCGGCGGAGCTGTTCGTGCTCCGCGAGATGGAGATGCAGTCCGTCCTGCTCCTACCGCTCTTCGTCGAGACCCACGCCTGGGGGCTGATCGAGGTCTACGACACGAGGACGAGGGCCTTCTCTGGCCTCGAACGGCACCTGGCAGAACTCGCGGCGGCCCAGATCGGCGCGCTTCTGGCCGGCTTCGAGCACGAGGAGCGAAACGAACGCCTCTACCGCGAGACGCTCGCCTCCCTGTCGAACGCCCTCGAGGCGAAGGACGCCAGCACGAGCCAGCACACCGAGGAGGTCGTCCGCTTCGCCGTCGCCGTCGCCGCGGAGCTCGAACTCGAGCTCCAGGCGATCCGGAATGTCGAGCTCGGCGCGCTGCTCCACGACATTGGCAAGGTCCGGGTGCCCGAGGCGATCCTGAACAAGCCGGGAGCGCTGGACGAGACGGAGTGGGCGGTGATGAGGACGCATCCCGAAGTCGGAGAGCACATCCTGAGGCCGATCCGCTCGCTGCAGGCGATCCTGCCGATCGTCCGCCACCACCACGAGCGCTGGGACGGGACGGGCTACCCGGATGGTCTGGTCGGGCGTGCGATCCCGCTCGGCGCCCGCATCGTCTCGGTCTGCGACGCCTACAGGGCGATGACGGAGGACCGACCCTACCGCGAGGCCCTCGGCGACCCGGAAGCCCGGCGGCAACTCGAGGAAGGTGCCGGACATCAGTTCGACAGCGAGTGTGTCGCCGCCCTGATCCGGACACTCGACCGGCGAGACCAGACCGCCACCGTGGTCGCCCTGCGGCCACCGCCCACCGATCCCTCGGCCGCGCCGCCGAGCTGACGTGAGCGGCCGGGGCTGCTCGCGCCGCTCGACTTAGCCGCGGCAAAAGGCCCGCGAGAGAGCGGGCCTTTTGCCGCTCGAGCGGCGGCTCGATGGCCCGGCGCTGGCACCGGCGGCACCTTCGCGGCGCTCAGGCCGCCGCTCCGAGCTGATCGCCCGATCGCTGACCGATTCGAGCGAGCCGCGCGCGAACTCGCTCGATCTCCGCCACGTGCTCGTCGATCTCCGACCGGGAGGCGCCGCGGCTTTCCAAGAGTGCCCGCACGTGGACGAGACCCTTCAGCTGCAGCACGAGATCGTCGAGCTCCCGCTGTGTGACCCCCGCGATCATGCCGCGGCCTCGAGCGCGACCGCCGCCTCGCCTGTGAGCTCGAGCTCCGGCTCCGCCGGCTTCGACTCGAGCAACACGAAGGCCAGAGCCGCTCCGAGCGCGGCCAGCCCGGCGAGCACGTAGAAGGCGATCTGGAAGCCGTGGGTCAGGGCGGCGCCGCTGAAGGCGTTCATGCCGGCGTGCGCCTTGACGTAGTGGCTCGTGAAGGTGGTTGCGATCGTCGTCACGGCCGCGACCCCGATCGCACCGCCGATCTGCTGGTTCGTGTTGATCAGGCCGGAGGCGATCCCCGCGTCCGCCTGGCGGACGCCCGTCAGGGCCCCGATCGACATCGGCACGAAGGCTAAGGCGAGCCCGACGCCGCTGATCAGGAAGGCCGGGAAGAGGTCGGAGAAGTAGTGACCGTGCACCGGCAGCTGGGCGAAGAGAACGAGCGCCACTGTCGAGAGCGCGAGCCCGACCGGCAGGATGCGGCGAACACCGAGCCGGGTCACGAGCGCCTGCGCGAGCGCCGAGAAGCCGATGATCGAGAGCGTCAGTCCGATGTAGGCGACGCCGGTCTTGATCGCCGAGTAGTGCAGGACCTCCTGCATGTAGAGCGTCAGCAGAAAGAACTGGGAGAAGATCGCTGCGCCCATCAGCAGTCCGCTCAGGTTCGAAGCGGACAAGGTGCGCAGCCTGAAGATGCGAAGCGGCAGTAGCGGCGCCTGCGAGCGCGCCTCGATCGCGAAGAAGGCCCCGATCAACGCCGAAGCCCCCGCGAGCAGCCCGATCGTCTCGCCCGTTCCCCAGCCGTGCTGGCTGGCGCGGGTCATCGCGTAGACGAGCAGCATCAAGCCGCCGGTGATCGAGGCGGCCCCGGCGAAGTCGAAGTGACGATGGCCCAGACCGGCACGGCTCTCGCGCAGAAGCCAGGGACTGAGACCGATCACGAGCGCGCCGACGGGGACGTTAATGAAGAAGATCCAGGACCAGCCGAGACCGCTCGTCAGCGCTCCTCCGAGCAGCACGCCCGCCGCGCCCCCGCTCCCCGAGGCGGCGCCCCAGATTCCGAGGGCGAGATTGCGCTCCCGCCCCTGGCGGAAGGTCGTCGTCAGGATCGAGAGGGCAGCGGGGGAAAGTAGCGCAGCGCCGAGACCCTGCAGGGAGCGAAACGCAATCAGCGAACCCTCGGACCAGGCGAGCCCGTCGAGGAGGGAGCTGACCGTAAAGAGCGCGAGTCCGGCGACGAACAGGCGCCGGCGCCCCAGCAGGTCGGCGAGCCGGCCGCCGAGCAGGAGCACGCCGCCGAAGAAGATCGAGTAGGCGGTGATCACCCACTGCAGGCCTTCCTGGGAGAAGTGGAGATTGGTACGGATCGAGGGCAACGCCACGTTCACGATCGCGACGTCGAGGACGACCATGAACTGCGCCGCCACGATCACCGCGAGCGCGAACCAACGCCGGCGATCGGCCCCACCAGCCTGCTCTTCTGTCACAATTTGTTCACTCATCTGTTTGCACCCTCCAATCGTTGTTAGATGCCACGATAACACAGACTAACGATTGCGCGCTACACTTATTTCACGATGACATCGTCAGCTGCTGAAATCGAAGTCCCGAAGGGCCTTCGGCTTGCCAAGGAGCTACTCGCGAGCAGCGGCTTCCTGCTCGCACGCCTCGGCCTAGGCTTCAAGACGAGGGCGCTCGCCCAGCTCGACCAGGCGGGCTTTGACGCCTACCACTACAGCGTCCTGGCGATCCTCGGCGAGGGTTCCCGAGAGACGCAGGCGACGATCGCTGACGCGCTCGCACTCGACCCGAGCCGGCTCGTCTCGGTGCTCGACTCGCTCGAGGAACGCGGGCTGATCGAGCGGCAGCGGGATCCCCACGACCGGCGCCGGCACGTCGTCAGCATCACTTCGGCCGGCAAGAAGCAGCTCTCGCGGCTCCGCGGAATCGTTCGGGAGCTCGAGGACGAGTTCTTGCAGCCCCTCGACGCCGACAGCCGCGAGACGCTGCACGCGTTGCTCCTCCAGCTGGCGAGTTTCCACGATCCACGCTGTGCCTTCGCCCCCGGGGTTTCCTCCAAGCCGAGATAGCTCCACTCGGCGCTCCGCGAGGTGGCCGGCCGCGCCTGACCGCTCTCACGCATGTGGGCGCGAGCGAAGACGCGAGCCCGAGTCGAGCGCCTCCGGCCCTTGACCTGCGCTCTCCGCCGCGCCGGCACGATCCGGGGAGCGTCCCTCTTCGACCGGCCAAGGCGACAAGCAAGAAGAACCCGCGCCGCGGGTGGTAGAAGATACACGCGATGAGCGAGTTGGAATTCGACTTCTTCGAGGACGAGACGCGCGAGGCGGCAGCGCCGGTCACGAAGCCACGCGGGCCCGCCGGACCACCCGCTGACCGACACCGGCCCCTGCTCCGCCTGGCCGGCTTGGTGGCGCTCCTGATCTTGATCATCGCGCTGCCGATCGGATTGAGCCAGAGCGACGACG
The DNA here is from genome assembly GCA_036378475.1 of Gaiellaceae bacterium. Taxonomy (GTDB): domain Bacteria; phylum Actinomycetota; class Thermoleophilia; order Gaiellales; family Gaiellaceae; genus 13-2-20CM-68-14. The sequence goes on along the minus strand of DASUWJ010000008.1, from coordinate 13,618 downwards.
TCCATGCTGCCGACCAGGGCTACCTGGCGAAACTGTCGCCGATCGCGGGCAGCTCGGCCGGGCTCGGCCAGTCCTTTGCCCACTTGCTGAGGACGTCCGGCCGCAGCGGAAGCAATCTGAGCGGCGGCCTCTCCAACCTCGTCCAGCAGCAGGCGCAGGTGCTAGCACGGGCGCAGGCGCTCGTGCCGCCGCCCAGGCTTCGCAGCGAGCACGAGAATGCGCTGCTCGCGCTCGAGCTCCGGCTCAGCGGCCTCCAGGGTCTGAGCCAGGCGCTCCCGTCGGCGGTGGCGAGTCATGCAGGTACCGACCCGTCGGCCCCACTGGCGGCGCAGGCAGCTCGCCTCTTGACCGCGGATCTCGTCTGGAACGATCTCTTCCGCCAGCCCACTCTGCAGCAGCTGGCCAAAGATGGGCTCAGCGGCGCCTCGGTGCCGGCTTCGCACTTTCTCGCAGATCCGAGCCTCGCCGCGCCGAGTGGCATGCTCACGCTCCTCCAGCAACTGCGAGGCGGTCTCGGCTCGGCCAAGGGGACGGTCCTAAAACTGGGCGACCACGGACCCGCGGTCGTGACGTGGCAGACCCAGCTCAATACCTGGCTTCGCGCGACGGGATCGCCCCTGAAAGCACTCCCGCTCGACGGGGCCTTCGGCCCGGGCACTCAGGCGGCCACGATGGCACTGCAGCGAGCGCGGGGCCTGACCTCAGACGGCGTGGTCGGACCAAAGACGAGGCGCGCGCTCCAAGCTGCGCTCGGCGGCGCCACTGCCAAAACCGGCGGTGGCTGAGACGGGGCTTCTACCCGGGCGAAGAATGAGCGCAAGCGGTCCTGAAGGCCCCGGAAACCGTATAGGAAAGCGAGGTTCGGGTCGAGATGAAGATCACAACGGTCGGCAAGGGAAATATCGGTGGCGGGCTCGCTCGCCTCTGGGAGGAGGCCGGACACACCGTGACGACACTGGGCGCGAGGGCGGCGACGCCTCGGACGCTGATGTCGTCCTCGTCGCGGTCCCCTCCGGCGCGATCTCGGAAGCACTGGCCAGGGTAAGCGGGCTCAAAGGGAAGACGGCGATCGACGCGGCCAACGCGTTCGCCGGGCGAAACGAGCAATTCGAGTCGTTCGCCCACGAGGTGAGGTCGCACACACAGGGTCCTACGGCGAAGGCGTTCAACGCCAACTTCGCGAGCCTCTACGACCGGATCGGCGACACGCGCGTCCGTCCGAGTTGCCTCTACGCGGCCGACGAAGACGCCCGGGAGGTCACAGAGCAGCTGATTCGCGATGCTGGCTACGACCCGGTCTCGCTGGGCGGACTCGAGCATGCGCGAGCGCTCGAGGACTTCGTCCCCGGCATCCTGGCCGCGGTCGGACAGGTCTTCTACCGCTTCGCGCCGCCCGAGGAGCTCTAGGGATCCGGCCGGGCGGGCGCGCCGGATTCCGAGCGCGGCCTAGCCCTCGGCGCGCACTGGCTCGGGACCGACGCTTGCGCCCCTGGAGGAGGCGCCGGCCCCGAGCCGGCGCCTCCCCGCGAAGTGCCTGCCTCCTCAGTCGACGAAGTCCTCGGTCACCCACTCCTGGCCGTTCACGTAGACCACGCCGACGCCAAGCTGCGTGAACGCGGGGTCGAGGATGTTGGCCTGGTAGAGAGGGTTGGCGAAGATCTGCGAGTCGATCGTCGGCACGGCCTGCAGGGGCAGCGGGCTTGAGGCCATGCCGATGTTCTCTCCGGAGCGGATGAACGAAAGCCCTGCCGCGGTGATCCGCTCGGCCGGCGTCGAGCCGTCGGAGCCGGTCTCGCTCAGGTCATTGTGTTCCGCCATGTCGCAGGAGTGCTCCCGTGCCTCGTTCGCAAGCGTCGAGTTGAGCGTCAGCGCCGGGAGTCCCAGCGAGGCACGATGCTGGTTGACCTCGGAGACGAAGTCGGACTCGGCCTGGGTCGTGTCCGGAGTCTGGCCGCAGCCATTGCTCGTCCCTGTCGGGGTGGTCAGGAGCGACGTGTAAGCCGGACTCTTGTCGTAGACGTTGAAGATCTGACCCGTCGGATCCTGGTTGTTCCCGTTCGGGTCACGGCTTGAACAATTGAACGGCCCCGCCTGGGCGGGTTGGCTGACCGTGTGCGCAGTGACGCTGTAGAGCGTGGCTCCAAGGGGCGGGTTGCCAACGTCGCCTCGCGGCACGTACAGGTCGACCGTTCCGGACTCCCGGTCGATCCGGAAGGGGATCGCGTTCTGCCCGGGGTAGACGAGGTACTTGGGGTGGGTGGTCGCGATGCTGCAGGTGTTTCCGTCGAAGGCGGTCACCGCACCCGTGGCCGTGTTCACCTCGAGGTAGGCGTAGTAGATGTTGCCGGTCGAGTCGAAGTTGGCCTGGGTGTTGCCCGGGATGTGGTAGTTCCAGCTCGTCAGGTAGTCGACCACCGGGCCGCCTAGGATGCCGTCCCCCGCCCCCGGGAGAGCGCTCAGGTTGGCGATCTGCATGCGCGCGTCGAGCCGGCTCGTATTGATCGGGTCGATGTTCAGGGACGAGCCGGTGATGTCGAGCTTGGGCGCGTTCGGCCCGACCACCCCGTTCGCCTCGTACTTGGCGTCACCCGTCGGGTCGGACTGGCAGGGAGTCCGAGTCACGGCCCTGCAGAGGGTCAAGGATCCGCTCAGCGTTGTTCCGAACAGGGTTGTCCCGCCGATCTGGCGAGCCTCGTCGATCAGCGCCCCCTGGTTGTCGCCACTGCTCCCGTTGTTGGAGGTATCGGCCCAGACGACATCGGCGCCCCCCTGCTTGTTCACGTCGACCTGGAAGAAATCGGCCAGGCTGCGGTCGCCGCCCGTGGTACAGCCGATTCCCATCGTGCAGATGCCGCCATTGTGGTTTGGGTGCTGGGAAACCGCGACCGGGCTGCCGAATCCCGCGGCGCTGGTGTTTGCGTGCAAGGACTGCGCCAGGTAGGGGAACCAGTCCGTGACCTGCTTGCCTGGGTCGTAGCTCGAGACCGAGCTCGCTTTCGTCGTTCCGTACCAGACGACGTCGATCGCGCCGCTATTACCGGCGGCGACCCACGGGAACAGGTTGACGTCGGTCGCGCCGTGGTCGACCTGCTGCTCAGGCGACCAGCTCACCCCGTCGTCGCTCGAGTAGGAGTAGAAGATGTGGCTCGGCCCCGTGATGTTGCCGCTCGCATCGATCGGCGCCTGCGACCAGACGGCATACAGATTGCCCGCCTTGTCGATCGCGAGGACGGCGAAGTCCTGGGCGACGGTGCACGTCCCCCCGCAGTCGAAGATGTGGATTCGCTGCCAGGTCGAGCCGAAATCGGTCGAGCGGTTGACAGTGATCTGGTCGGAGTTCGACTGCGTCGGGCTGCTGTAGGCGGTGTGCAGCGCGAAGACGTGACCGGTCGTCTGGTTGACCTGGATGTTGCCCGCGATCCCGTCGTTGCAGTCGACGATGCTCGGCGGTCCGTAGGTCAGGCCTCCGTCGATCGACTTCTGCACGATGAAGGCGTTGCCGTTTGCCTGCGGATCACTGAGGCACGCGGACGAGCCCGCGGCAATGTCGTAGTCGAGGTAGACGATCGAGCCGTTGCCGCCCACCGGGTGCAGATAGGCGCCGGCCGGGTTCTTGTAGACGCCGAACCACTGCCGGTCGACCGCGGTCGCGAAGGAGGAGGCGGCGTTGCACGCCCAGACTTGTCCTCCGTCCGCGGAGACGCCGTCGGAGAAGTTCGTCAGCGCCTGCAGATCGATGAAGTCGAGGAAGTCGGTCGCCTGAGTCGTGCCGGGCGAGACGGCGAGATCGGTGTCGCCGCCGCCGGGACAGGCATCGGGTTTGCCGGTCGTGTCGTTGCTCGGCACGAGCTTGAAGGTCCGCGCCCGGTCTTCCGAGCGCCAGATGTAGCTCGTCGTTGTGCTGAAGCCCCAGGGGGCGCTGCTATAGGGGTTGTCCTGGCCGCAGCTGCCGTAGCTCCACGTGCTGCTCGGCCCGCAGATCTTGACGTCGGGCTCCCCGGCGGCGCGCTGATCGTCGACCACCGTCGTCGGCCCGAAGGTAAGCGAACCGGCCGTTGCGGCGGTGCTCGTCGCAAGCGCGCTCTTCTTCGTGGCTGCGCCGAGCGCGCCCGGCGCGGCCCCTCCGACGAGCAGCAAGACCAGGGCGACGAGCGTGCAGAGCGGAAGCACGCGGAGGGGTCGGGCATGGGCGCGCGGCATTGACATCCTCCTTGCTCGAAAGGTGTGTCTTGCGCAGGGGACTGATCACGGCGGCAGGCCTAGCGGCCGGACCGAAGCCGGGACAAGCTGTCTCCGAGCCTAGTGATCCTCCCCTGCTTCGCGACACAAACATTGGCTTTGTGTGCGCAAATGCAGAAAGCTAAACGTCCTTCCCTATATCGAGCCGGGCCGTGTCCGAAGCGAGAGAGGCTTTTGGCTTATTCCGCGCGTAGCTGACTGACCGGTCAATCAGTCGGCTTTGTTTGGAGCTTTAGGTCGAGCCGCGCGAGGCTCGGTCGAGCGCCGAACGAGCGGCGCTCATCCGAACGACCGCCCATGGCCACGAAACGCGCGGATGCTGAGGCTGCTCTCCCGATGAGTTTCGCCGGCCCTGCCGGTCTGAGCTCCAGACCCACGATACTGACCCGGCAACAGAGGAGAACGAGATGGCCAAGATCATCGTCACCGAATTCGTCTCGCTCGACGGCGTCATGGAGGACCCGGGCGGAGCGGAGGATTTCAAGCACGGAGGCTGGACCTTCGAGATCGACCGCGGCGAGGGCGATACGTTCAAGCTCGAGGAGACGCAGGAGACCGACGCCCTCCTGCTCGGCCGCGTCACCTACGAGGGATTCGCCGAGGCCTGGCCCTCGAGGGAGGGCGAGTTCGCCGACAAGTTCAACGCGATGCCAAAGTACGTCGTCTCATCCACGCTGGAGAGTGCGGGCTGGAACAACACGACGCTGCTGAAGGGCGACCCCGTCGAGAAGGTCGCCAAGCTCCGGCGCGAGCAGGACGGCAGGATCGTCGTTCACGGCAGCGCCCAGCTCGTGCAGACGCTGCTCGAGCACGACCTGGTCGACGAGCTTCGTCTGATGGTCTTCCCGCTCCTGCTCGGATCCGGTCGGCGACTCTTCGGCGACACGAGCGACAAGCAGCGCCTGCAGCTCGTCGAGTCGCGCACGGTCGGAGACGGTGTCGCGATCCTCATCTACAGACGGCCCGAGGACGCCTAGTCTCGCCGGGCCTGGATCGAAGCGGGAAGCCACGGCGCCGTGCACGCGTTTGGGTGGGCATGAGCACACCGCGACTGGTCGGCATCAATCACGTCGCGCTCGAGGTGGAGGACGTCGAGGATGCGGTCGCGTTCTGGCGCCGGGTGTTCGGGGAGATCGAGGTGGCCTACGAGCCCGGCGCGGCGTTCATCGACCTCGGCGACCAATTCGTGGCGCTGATGGGGCCGGACGCAGCTCCGGAGGACCGCGAGCGGCACTTCGGTCTCGTCGTCGACGACAAGAACGCGGCGCGCGGGGCCCTCATGGCGGCGGATGCCGAAATCCTGCCAGGCCGGCGCCTGGACGCCCACGATCCGTTCGGCAACCGGATCCAGGTCGTGCAGTACGACCAGATCCAGTTCAAGAAGAGTCCGGAGGTGCTCCGCGCCATGGCACTCGAGCTCACGAAGACCGCCGCCGCACTCGAGGAGCTGCGCGCGAAGGGCATCGGTCAGTGACAACCACCGACGCGCGCGAGGCCCTCGTCCTGCCCGGAGCCCCGCCCGACTAAGCACGATGCCTTTCACGGGAGAACAGCGGTATGACAGGCTCCCACAAGCAGAGAATGCAACCGAGCAAAGGAGCCGAGATGGCGAGGAAGACAATTCGGGTCAGCGACCAGTCGGGGAGCGAGATTCCGGAGGGCAAAGGCGCGACCGTGCGGATCAGCTTCACCGACCAGCGCAAGGGCGTTCGCGAACTCGACCTGACCGATGCAGAGGCCGAGCGCCTCGGTGGCCGTCCGGTCGCGAGGCGTGGGCGCCGCCCCAAGCAATAGATCCGCGCAGGCGAGTGAGCAATGACGAGTTCGACTGCTAACGCTGCTTTTCGAACAGCATCAGCGCGGACTCGCAGCGCCAGTCCGTGAAACGCGCAACCGTCTTGCACAACCACGGGTGGCTGTACCAGTGGCGGAAGTAACCGGGCTGGACACGCCGCCGATAGACGAGCTCTGTGCCAGGGAAGTAGCTGTGCGCCTGCTCGCCCGAGAAGGTCGCGAGATGCGACTCCGCCGGTAGCAGATCGAGCCACATCAGATAGCGGCCCGCCACGCGCAGCATCTCCTGTGCGAGCCGTCGGCGGAGCTGCTCGTCGGGGATCGACGAGAACACCAGCGTCTGCATCACAAGACCGAACGAGGCGTCGGGGAACGGCAGCGGCCCGTCCCCTGCCTCAAGCCAGCTAATCCCGGGATTTGCCTGGCGCGCGAACTCGAGCCGTTCGGTGGAAAGGTCGACGCCGACGAGATTCGCAGGTCTCGCGCCGAGCTCGACCAGGTGACGCAACCAGTTTCCTGCCCCACAGCCGACGTCGAGCACGGAGAGATCGTGAAGCGAAATATCCTGCTCGTTCAAGAGATCGATCAGCACGGCGTTGTGCTCCACGAACAGTCGGCCCATCGGGTTCCGCGGGTGGTATCTGCTAGCTCGCCAGTCGTCGAACCGGGTGGCTGCGTCACGGGCCTCGTAGGTCTCCCGGATCTCATCGGCGGCGCTCACGCGCCGACCCTAGCGCAGCGCTGCTCAATCCACGGACGTCGCAGTTGAGCCGGACGGAGGACGCGGGGCAGCCTCCAGCGTCGAGAGTCGGGCCTTGCGCAGCGCCAACGCCACGACGAGCAGAGCGATCCCGACGACTGGAGTTGCGAAGAGCGGTCAGACCCCCAGCTCGTACGCGGTCTCGCCGTGCATCGCGGCGTCCAGGCCTTCCTCGGCCTCGGCGCCGACGCGCACCGGTGTGATCAGGTCGATCACCTTCAGCATCACGTAGGTGAAGCCAAACGCGTAGGCCGAGCAGCCGACGCCGGCGGCTAGCTGCTTGCCGAAAAAGGCCGCCGAGCCGTGGACCAGACCTTGGGCTCCGCTCGGGTTGATCGCGGTGCCGGCGAAGACGCCGAGCAGCACGATGCCGAGGAGCCCGCCCATCCCGTGCACGCCCCAGACGTCGAGCGCGTCGTCCCAGTGCAAGCGGTTTTTGAGCTGGATCGCGTAGTAGCAGACGAAGCCGGCCGCGATCCCGATCACGACCGACGCGTAGATCGGGACGTAGCCCGCGGCCGGCGTGATCGTCGCGAGGCCCGCAACGGCACCGGTCAGCAGGCCGACGAAATGCGGCTTCTTCGCGTACCACCATTCGACGAAGAGCCACGTCGTGGCCGCGAACGAGGCGGCGATGTCGGTGTTCAGGAAGGCGGTCGCCGTGACGTCGTCGACCTTGAGTTCGCTGCCCGCGTTGAATCCGTACCAGCCGAACCAAAGCAGGCCGGTGCCGAGTGCGATGAACGGGATGTTGTGCGCCGCGTCGACGAACTTGCGCCGCCCCACGTAGAGGACCGAGGCGAGCGCAGCCCAGCCGGCGCTGGCGTGGACGACGATGCCGCCGGCGAAATCGCGGGCGCCCCAGTGCGCGAGCAAGCCGCCGCCCCAGAACATGTGCACGAAGGGGTAGTAGACGGCCAGCTGCCAGACGATCAGGAACAGCAGGTAGGCCTTGAAGGTGACGCGATTCGTGAAGGCGCCCGTGATCAGGGCGGGCGTGATGATCGCGAACATCATCTGGTAGGCGATCAACACCACGAGCGGGATCCCGGAGGGCGCGTACAGCGTGTGGACGCCAACGTGGCGCAGGAAGGCGAGATGGAAGTTCCCGTAGATCCCGTCCGCGCCGCCGTTGAAGCAGAGCGAGTAGCCGACCAGCCACCAAAGGACGGTCGTGATCCCCATCGAGGCGAAGCTCTGGATCATGATCGTCAAGGTGTTCGAACGGCCGACGAGGCCGCCGTAGAAGAAGGCAAGTCCTGGCGTCATCAACATCACCAGGCTCGCGGCCAAAAGCATGAATCCGGTGTTTGCCCCGTTGAACATCGTCCGTCCTTTCGACGCCGCTCAGCGTGCTGCACGATCCGGAGCAGCCGGCCGCGCCCGGATCCGGCCGAACTATCTCACCGCGCGCGCCCAGGATGATCCGGCAGCGCCAAAAGATGAAGCCTCTCTTCCCGCCCAAAGAGAGCCGGAGCTCACCGCCCCACAGGTTTCTTTCACTCCGGCTGGGCACATGAGGAAAGCCGTGGCGAGCGTCTGGGAGCTGCTGGTAAAGACGCTCGCGGGTGGGCTGCTCGTGGTCGCGTTCGCGCTCGTCGGCGAGGTCGTGCAACCGAAGCGCTTCGCCGGCTTGTTCGGCGCTGCGCCGGCCGTGGCGCTGGCCGGGCTGACCGTGGCCGTGATTTTCAAGGGCCGCCAGTCCGCGCAGCGCGAAGCGATCGGCATGATCGTCGGCGCCGGGGCGATGATCGTCTACTGCTTCGGCGTGGTCGTCTCGATCAGGCGCTTGGGGGCGCTGCGGGCGTCGCTGGTTGCGCTGGTCGTCTGGGCCTTCCTTGCGGCAGGACTCTACGTCGCGGTGTTCGAGTGAGCGGGGAGGGCCTTCGGCCGAGCGTCGCTTTCGGCAGGCTCGCCCAAGTGCGCGCCAGCGACGTCGTCGTTCGCTTCGTGGCCGGCGCAGCCACCTCGCTGTTCTCCGCGCTCCTCGGTGTCTTCGTCAGCGTGCGCGCCGCAGGCGTCCTCCTGGCGTTTCCGGCGATTCTCGTCGCCGGTCTGACCCTGCTCGAAAGCAAGGAAGGTGAGCGCCCCGCGCGCGAGTTCTCGCACGGGGCGGTGTTAGGGGCGATCGCGCTGGCCTCCTTCGCCGCGGTCACGGCAGCCTCGATCGAAGAGGCGGCCGCTCCGCTTGCGCTTGCGCTCGCGTTCGCCGCCTGGGTGGCAGTGGCCCTGGTGGCCTACGGTCTGCTGGCCCTCCGCACACGCGCACGAGGCGGCTGATCCCGAGGCGCGACTTACCGGCAAAACGCCGCCTTGGGTCACCCAGATGGTCTCGCCTTGTTCACCGCTTCGATACCCAGGGCGGCCGGGACCCCGACTAGGGTCGCCACGTTTCCGCTATCGAGGCGGGCAAAGGGGGATTTCGCATGCAATGGAAGTGGCGATCCGGATTGCCGGCCGTGCTCGTTCTGCTCGCGTTGATCGTCGTCACCGCAGCGATGGGCGGGGAGCCGGCCAAGAAGCGAATCGGAACGAACGGGCGAGGGCGGCCGCCGGCCGTAGCCAGCAACACCGTAGGTGTCCCTGCCGGCTTCGCGGTGCGTCTCTTTACCAGGGCTAGCCCTGGGAGCAAACCCGACGACATCACACGGCTCGACGGCCAGATTTTCGTCACCTATCAGAACGACGCCAACGCCACGGGACACCGCCCGGGGCGCAGAGCACCGTCGTCGAGTTCACACCCGGGGGGCAGATACTCAATCAGTGGAACCTGACCGGTCGTTGCGACGGTTTGAGCGCGGACCCGGAAACCCGGCAAGTGCTGGCGACCGTCAACGAAGACGCCAACTCGAGTATGTACGTGATTCGCCCGCAGGCGGAGCCGCAGGATCAGCTTCGCCACCTGCCTACAGCCCTGACCCGGCCGCTTTGAGCGGGGGCGGCACCGACGCGATCACAGTCCTGAACGGGAGGATCTACGTCGGCGCCTCCAATCCTTCCCCGGACACTCCAGGCGGCTCGACCTTCAGCAGACCAGCGGTCTTCCAGGTCACCGTTCCCGAGGACGGATCGACCGCCTTCTTGCAGCCGGTCTTCGCAGACAACGCTCAAGCCACGCAGGGAAACGCCGGCACGAGCGGCACGGTCACGCTCAACCTCTTCGACCCAGATTCCAACGCCGCCGTGCCCTCCTCAAGCCCTCGCTTCGCGCACGACCTGATGCTCGACAGCCAGGGGGACTCTCAACTCGTCTTCGCAAGCCACCCCGGGAAGCGCAAGCAGTCATTGACGCTGCTGAACCTCGGCGGCCCCCAAGTCGACGACGTGCGCTGGGCAACCACTGACCGCGGCGAGCTCTATGTCGTCGACCAGAAGGCGAACCAAATCTGGGTCATCAGTGGCACCTTCCTGGCCGGTGCCGCCTTCGCCAGCATCCCGTCCGGCTCCCCGATGGAAGGGAACGTGGGGCAGGTGGATCTCTTCACAGGCGCGGTGACGCCGTTCGCGACGGGATTCACAAGTCCGAAAGGGCTGCTTTACGTCCCTCGAGGAGGCGACGGCGAGCAAGGCGACAACGAGGACGGCCAGGGCGGCTCGCGTGATCGAGGGGGCGATCAGGGCGGCGACTGACTCGGATTGACCCGAAGCGCCCTGCGTTTGGCCCGGCCTTCGACCGTAGCGCCTTCGGTTGTGAGTCAGACGCGAGAACCGCCGCGCCGGGCAGGGCGCTGACTGAAGCGGCGGGAACGTGAGACCTTCACCGGCCTCGTTCCCGCCACTCTCGGGCAGCCTCCGGCGCTCCTTCGCAACGGTCGTATGATCGCGAGCCGTGCCGGAGGCCGATGCGCTGAGGAGTGCTGCCCGCGCCGCGATCGTCATCCCCGCGGTCTTCGCGCTTGCGACCAAGGTCATCGGCCAGCCGCAGACTTCGATCTTCGCGGCCTTCGGTTCCTTCGCGCTGCTCGTTTTGGTCGAGTTCACGGGCCCCGCTCGCACCCGCCTGCTCGCCTACCTCGGACTGGGGTGCGCGGGCGCGTTCTTCATCACGCTCGCCACCCTTTGCTCGCGAAACCCCTGGCTCGCTGCGGGCGCCATGGCGCTCGTCGGCTTCCTCGCGCTCTTCTCGGGCGTGCTCAGCGGCTACTTCACGGCGGCCACGGGCGGGGCGATCCTCGCGTTCGTCCTGCCGGTGACGATTCCGGCGCCCAACTCCGCGATCCCGGACCGTCTGGAGGGTTGGGGCCTCGCCGTCGGCGCGGGGATCTGCGCCGCCATGCTCCTCTGGCCTCCTCGCAGGCGTGCCGACCTGGCACGCGAAGCGGCCGCATCTCTTCGCGCTGTCGCGGATCTCATGGATGCCGGCCGCGAGCAGGTGGGCGAGCGCGCCCGCCTGGCGCGCGCGGCGGTCGACACGCTCGGCCGGCGCTTCCTGGGCACCCAGCACCGGCCCACCGGCCCGACGAGACCGACGGCCGCGCTGGCTTCGCTCCCCGATGAGCTGGACTGGCTCTTGTCGTTCCTCGCTCAACCGACCAAGCGGCGAGCGACCGAACCCGGTGGTCCGGAGAACGCGGCCGCGCTAGCGGCGGCGGCTGGTGTGCTCCGTGTAAGCGCGGAGCGACTCGATGGTCGCGACGTCCGGCCCGATCTCGAGCGGCTCGATGAGGCGGGGGACTCGGTCGCACGAGCATTCATGCTCCGGGTGAGCGAGCTGCCCGTGGACGACTCGCCCGGTGTCGTCCCGGTTGCGCTCGAGCAGACGTTTCGGCTCCGCGCCGCTACGTACTCCACCCGGCAGATCGCCGGTTAGGCGCTGCTCGCGACCGGGCGCAAGGCAGCCGAGCTCGACGACAGCGACCTCGCACAGCCACCGACCCAGTCAGCGCTCGAGGCGACGGGGCGGATCGCGGTCGAGCATGCCACCGTCCGGTCGGTCTGGTTTCAGAACAGCGTCCGAGGCGCCGCCGGGCTCGCGACCGCCGTCTACATCGCCCAGCGAACGGGTCTCCAGCACGGCTTCTGGGTCGTCCTGGGAACGCTCTCCGTCCTGCGTTCGAACGCGCTCAGTACCGGCAGTTCGATCCTCAGCGCCCTTGCCGGCACCGCGGTCGGGATCGTGATCGGGGCGCTACTCGTGCTCGCGATTGGCACGTATCAGACGGTGTTGTGGGGCGTACTGCCGGTCGCGATCCTCCTGGCCGCCTACGCGCCGCGCGCGATCTCCTTCGCCGCGGGGCAGGCCGCCTTCACGGTCGCACTCTTCGTCCTCTTCAACCTGATCCAGCCGGTCGACTGGAGGGTCGGAGTGATCCGAGTCGAGGACGTGGCGATCGGGTTCGACGATCAGCCTCGGCGTCGGCCTGCTCTTTTGGCCACGCGGCGCGGGCGCCGTCCTGCGCCAGGATCTGGCCGCCGCCTACGAACGGGCCGCGGACTACGTGGTCACGACAAGCCGGCACCTGATCGAGCGTGGGTATTCCGCCGACCTCGCTCGTACGGGCTGGGCCGCCGAGGGCGCCCTCGAGCGGCTCGACGACGCTTTCCGGCAGTACCTCGCCGAGCGCTCCGCGACCCAGGTCAACGTCGAGGACGTGGCCGCGCTGGTCGCCGGCGCCTGGCGCGTCCGCCGCGCGGCCCAATCACTCAGGGCGCTTGAGCGGATGGCGGGCGGCAGGAGACTCCAAGCGTGCGGCCAGCACCTCGTCCGCGAACTCCATGCACTCCAGTCCTGGTACGTGGCGTTCGGCTATGCCCTCGTGAACCGGCGGCCCGTGCCCCCACCCCACATCCGCGATCCCGAGGGTGCCAGCGGCCTGCTCGCCTGCGTGCGCGAGAAGACCCGCGGAGAAGACAAGGCGTCTCTGCACGCCGCGCTCGTCCTGCTCCTGGCCAGCCAGCATCTCGAGAACCTCTGGCGTCTCGAAGCGCACCTGGGCGAGCGTGCAAACGCCGCGAGCGCAGGCTCGAGAGACCTCGGACCACTCCGCAAGCTCCGGCTTCGCCTCTCCTAGCTCCCCCGGGCGCTCGGCGCGGGCTCCCCGTCTCGGTTCGAGACGCGTTCGCTCGCGCATCGTGGCGGCCCGCAATCCCGGCCGAGCCCGTCGGCGGGGTGGCCCGGAGACGAAAGCGCACGCGGCGCGCTCGGCCTCCGGGCCCCCGGGAGAAGCCTGGGCGGCGGAGGCCGCCCGGAAAGGCCTGGCGGGCCCGGGCGGGCCCGCCAGGCGACCGCGAACCTCTAACCAGCCAGCGCGCGTGCCTCGGCCAGCAGCTGGTCGGCCTCGGCGATCCACCGCTTGGCGAGTTGCTCGTCGAGCGGCGAGCCCGCGGCGGCGTCGTTCAGGGCGATACTGATCCGGAGGGCGAGGGCGTCTCGTTGCGCGGTCAGATCGGCGATCCGGCTCTCGAGCGAGGAATAGACGCCCTCGTCGGCGCTCTTCAGCGCCCTCGTCGAAGCCGCGAGGGTGTCGGCAGCGAAGCTGCCGAAGGGCGCGTTGACCTGCTCGTAGGCGGAGCCCAGACGCAAGAGAGTCTCGCGGTGCGCGCGCAGGCTCTGCACGACCGCCCGCGAGTCGAGCGCCTCGACAAGCACCCGCCCATCGTCGCGGTAGCTGTCCCGCAGGCCGAGCAGCTCGTTGATCGTGGGTCGCACGTTCGTGTGGTCGGTCCAGGTGCCCGAGTCGACACCGAGGTTCTTGACACCTGGCCCGACGAAGCCGACCCAGGTGTTGCCGATCTCCTCCTGAACGTTGCCGTGGTTCCAGGCGAAGCCGGGATTGACGCAGACGTCGCCGCCGCAGGAAGGCGGCGTCGTCTGGAAGTAGAAGT
>DASUWJ010000007.1:0-16270 GCA_036378475.1 Gaiellaceae bacterium | reverse complement strand
GGCCCCGCATTCCCGTTACAGCAGCGGGCGATCCGGGTAGGCACGAGCTGACGCAACGAACGAAAGGACGGGGTTGATGAAAGGCTTCGAGGTCGTTACGAGCGACGACTGCAGGTACGGCCAGGTGGTCGAGGTGCAGGGCGGGTACCTGATCGTCGAGCACGGCAGCCTGCGCAAGAGCAAGTACGCGGTTCCCGAGACGTTCGCGCACGCGGACGACTCCGAGCGGCTCGTGCGTCTGAGTGTCTCGAAGGAGATCGTCGACAGCTCGCCCAAGCTGGACGGGGACTCGCTCGACAGGCAGGCGGTCGCCGAGCACTACGGCCTGGCGGAGGCAGAGGCCGCGCCCGCGACCGAGGGCGAGGGGAACGTCGCCCCCGACGACCCGGCGCGAAGCGCCGACCAAGACGCCTTTCGGGCCGGCCGTGAGACCGCCGACCAGGAACGCGCGCGGATCCGCGGCGGGGGCCTCCGCCCCAGCCGGGACGAGCTCGGCTCCTCACCCGGCCTGCTCGGCGACCGGGCGAAAAGCAAGCCCTAGGCGGACCGGGCCGGGCGGAAGCCCGCCCGGGCCAGCGCTGCGAGGAGCGAGTCGAGATCGGTCCGCTCCTCGTCCCAGCGCAGGAGCACCTGGCCGAGCAGGTTCGCGTTTGCGGCCTCGAGGCCCTCGTGCCCGCTGAGCGCGGCCGCGAGCCGCTGGACGCAGCGCTCGCAGCGGATGCCAGTGAGCTCGAGCGTTTCGCTGCGAAGCGCCATCACTCCGAGCTTAGCGTCCGTTCGACGAGATCCGCGCAGAGGGCCTCGAGTCCGGAAGCGCGTCCGAGCTCGAGCTGGCGCTCGGCCTCGCAGTGCGTGGGATCGATGGCCGCCAGAAGATCGAGCGTGCCGAAGCGCTCCGCGGCCGGGGCGATCAGCTCGATCAACTCGGCCGTCAGCTCGGGGACCGAGACGAGCCGGTCGCCCTCGGGATGGATGAGCCGGGCGTGCGGGCCCGAGTGCAGCGCCGCCCAGCGGTTCTGCGCGTAGTCGCCGCGGGCGGCCGGATCGCTGCGGGGGTCCCGTTCGACCGCCGCGGCGCAGAGCGCCTGCAAGAGGGCGGTCAGCGCGACCGTCAGCCGGGAGGAGGTCGGCTGGTCGGGCATCCGGATCTCGAGCGTGCCGAAGGCCGGATGCGGGCGGATGTCCCACCAAAAGCGGGTGTAGCCATCGGCGAGCGAGAGCCCGACGTAGCGCTCGACGAACCGCTCCCAGTCCGAGTAGGAGCGAAACGGCGGCGGCGCGCCCGCGCGCGGCAGCTCCGCGAGCACCTGGGCCCGAACCGACAGATGGCCGCTCTCGGCGCCCGAGAGGTAGGGCGAGTTGGCCGACAGGGCGAGCACGAGCGGGAGCCAGGGCAAGACGTTTTCGAGCGCGCGGTAGCAGGCCTCGGCGCTCGGCATCCCGATGTGGACGTGGATGCCGCTGACGCCCTGGCGCCGGGCCGAGATGCCAGCGTACTCGACGAACTCGAGGTAGCGAGGATCGGCGGCGATCGGCTCCTGCTCGGGCGGGCTGATCGGATGCGAGCCGCCGGCGGCGATCCGCAGCCCGTTCGCCCTCGCGGCGCGGTTCGCGCCCGCGCGCAGAGCCTCGACCGCCAGGCCCGCCTCGGCCACCGAGTCGCAGATCTCGGTGTTCAGCTCGACGACCGAGGCGAAGAGTTCCGTCTTCAGCCGACCCGGCAGGCCGAGGTGTTCGGACTCCGAGAGCAGGAGCTCGACAGAGGGAGAGAGCAACAGGGTCTCGGCGTCGAGGATCATCACCTCCTCCTCCACGCCGACCGACCACGGCGCGCTCTCGCCGAAGCGCTGCTCAATCACCGGGCCACAGGCTAAAGCCCGGCGCGACGCCTAAGACGAGTGGCTGGCCGAAGTAGGCTGGAGGGCCCGGGCAGGCATCGGGCCCTCCAGCAAGCGCTCCCGCGAGCCGTGCTGGTGAACGGCCGCTGGCGCGGGAGCGCGGCCCCCTGAGTTCAGGGGCCGTCCGAGGCGGTTAACCCTGGAGCGAGGATGGCTGCCGCCCGAGCTTGACGCTGACAGTGAGCTTCGTCTTGCCCCGGTAGACCTCGAGCGAGATCGACTGCCCGGGTTTCTTCGCCGCGATCACGTCACGCAGCTGGTCGACCGAGCTCAGCTGGATCCCGTCGGCCGCGACGATCAGGTCGCCGCCCACGGGCCAGCTCTCGCCGGAGACGACCGCCTGCTGGGATGCCGCGCGCAGCCCGGCCGCGGCGGCGCCGCTGCCGGCCTGGACACCCGCGACGAGCAACCCGTGCGAGGCGGGCAGGTTGAAGAGCTTGGCGATCTCGGGCGTGATCGGTTTCGCCGTCACGCCGATGAACGGGTGCTCGACCTTGCCGCTTTTGATCAGCTGCGCGGCGACGTCGCGGACGGTGTTGACCGGGATCGCGAACCCGATCCCGATGTTGCCGTCGGAGCCGGAGCCGGTCGCGATCTGGGCATTGACTCCGATCACCTGCCCGCTCGAGTTGATCAGCGGGCCGCCCGAGTTGCCGTGGTTGATCGGCGCGTCGGTCTGGATCACGTGATCGATCGGGTACTCGTTCGGGGCGCTGATCGCCCGCTGCACGGCGCTCACGATCCCCGCCGTGACCGAGCGGTCGAAGCCGAGCGGATTGCCGATCGCCACGACCGAGTCGCCCACGCGTACGCGATCGGAGTTGCCGAGCGGAAGCGGGGTCAGTGCGCGCGAGCGCGCGTCGACCTGCAGCACCGAGATGTCCGTGGACGGATCGGAGCCGACGATCTTCGCCTTCATGTTGTCGTTGTTCGAGAAGCTGACCTCGACCGTCTTTGCCCCCGCGACCACGTGGTAGTTGGTGACGATGTGCCCGGCCTTGTCGACTACGAAGCCGGAGCCGAGCGCCTTGTAGGTCTGCGTCTGCGGGGCGCCGAAGCCGAAGAACGGATCGGTGGGAGTGTTGACGACCTGGGTGGAGGTGACCTGGACGACGCCGGGTGCATCGCGGCGGAAGATCGCGTTGATCGTCAGCGCCTTGCCCGAGCTTGCCGCCTCGAACGAGGTCGGCGAGGCGGCGACAGGTCCGGGCCCGAGCTGCCGGATCGTCGTCGTTCGCTCCACCAGCCCGAAGGACGAGGCGCCGAGCAAGGCGACGACGCCACCCAAAACAGCGGCGCCAACGAGGGCGCCCAGCGGCAGCAGGAAGCCTCGGGAGCTCACCTTGCGCGTTATAACGCGCGGCTGTTGCAGGTCCGTTTCGGCGCGTTAAGCTGGCTTTGGGCCTCTGTTAAGCATTGTTCAGCAAGCGCGCGGCGAGCCTGACGCTAGGATCGCCGCGATGGGAGGAGCCGTGCACGACCTTGGTGGGCGCCCGGGCGCCGGCCCGATCGACCGGAGCGAGCACGAGCTCGCCGACTGGGAGCTCCTGATGGACGCCCTGGTCGGTGCCCTCGGCCGCCGCGGCCTGTTCAACGTGGACGAGCTGCGGCGCGGCATCGAGGCGATGCCGCCGGCTCTCTACGAGCGCACGTCCTACTACGAGCGCTGGCTCCACTCGGTCGAGACGGTGCTGACGGAGAAGGGAGTGCTCGCTGCAGGCGAGCTCGAGGCACGCGTTGGCGGATGAGGTACGAGGCCGGACAGCGGGTACGGGTGAAAGACCTTGAGCAAGAGGGCCATCACCGAACCCCGGGGTACGTGAAGGGCAAGTTCGGCAGGGTAGAGCGCGCGCAGGGAACGTTCACGAATCCCGAGACGCGCGCCTACGGCGGCGAGGGGCTGCCGAAGCAACCGCTCTACCTGGTCAGCTTCGCGGAGCACGAACTCTGGCCCGACTACCGCGGCGCCGCCGGCGACCGGATCTGCCTCGACCTCTTCGAGCACTGGCTGGAGGAGGCGCCCTGAGCGAGTACGGCCACGATCATCCACACGCGCCGATCACGAACGACGAGCCAGCGGCCGCGGCCCGTGTCCGCGCGCTCGAGCAACTGCTCGTCGAGAAGGGCGTCGTCTCCCGCGAGGACGTGCGCCAGCGGATCGACTGGCTCGTTTCCCGCTCGCCCGCCGACGGTGCGCGCCTGGTGGCGCGTGCCTGGAGCGATCCGGGCTTCAAGGAGCGCCTGCTTGCAGACGCGCGCGAGGCGGCGCTCGAGCTCGGCCTCGATCCAGGGCCCTCGCCGCTCGTCGTGGCGGTCGAGAACACGCGCGAGGTGCACCACCTGGTCGTCTGCACGCTCTGCTCCTGCTACCCAAAAGCCCTGCTCGGCCCGCCCCCGGACTGGTACACGAGCACTCCCTACCGCTCGCGCGCCGTGGCCGATCCGCGTGGAGTGCTCACCGAGTTCGGCGTCGAGCTGCCCGGCGAGGTCGAGGTGCGCGTCCTCGACTCGACCGCCGACCTCCGCTATCTCGTGATCCCGCGCCGGCCGGCCGGGAGCGAGGGCCTGGACGAAGAGGAGCTAGCCGCGCTCGTCACCCGCGACTGCATGATCGGGGTCGCCGAACCCTCCCCGCGAGCCGAGCCGCTGCTCGAGCGCTAGCGGCGCCGCGCGGCTCGACCCTGGCGAGCGCCGTGGACCCCTCCACGAAGCGGCGAGGCTCCCCGATTTGGGCGCGAGCGTTTCGCCTGATCACATCCGGAGAGAACGGGCTAGCGAGATTTGAGTGGGCCGTAGGCACGAGCCAGGCGAAGCGAGCGGCAGGCGAAAGGCGGTTTGGGAGCGATGGCGAAGGTCGCTGATTACGTCCTCGAGCGGCTGACCGACTGGGGCGTGCACCGGATCTACGGCTACCCCGGCGACGGCATCAACGCCTTTCTCGGCGCCTTCGACCGGGCCGACGGCGATCCCGAGTTCATCCAGGTCCGCCACGAGGAGATGGCCGCGTTCATGGCCTGCGGCCACGCCAAGTTCACCGGCGAGGTCGGCGTCTGTATCGCCACCTCCGGCCCGGGTGCGATCCACCTGCTGAACGGCCTCTACGACGCGAAGCTCGACCACCAGCCGGTGGTCGCAATCGTCGGCCAGCAGGCGATGGCCTCCCTGGGCGGCAACTACCAGCAGGAGGTCGACCTGACCGCGCTCTACAAGGACGTCGCGCACGAGTACGTCCACATGGCGACGGCGCCGGCCCAGGTCCGCCATCTCGTCGACCGCGCCGTCCGGATCGCCCTCGACCAGCGCACGGTCACGTGCATCGTCGTGCCCAACGATCTGGCCTCGGAAGAGGCCGTGGAGACGCCGCCGCACGAGCACGGCACCGTCCATTCAGGGATCGGCTACTCGCGCCCGAAGGTCGTCCCGGAGGACGGCGACCTCGAGCGGGCCGCCGCCGTCCTCAACGAGAGCGAGAAGGTGGCGATCCTGATCGGCCAGGGCGCCCTGCACGCCGGCGACGAGGTGGTCGAGCTGGCCGAGACGCTCGGGGCGGGGGTCGCGAAGGCGCTGCTTGGCAAGGCGGCCCTCCCCGACGACCTGCCCTTCGTGACCGGCTCGATCGGCCTGCTCGGGACGAAGCCGAGCTACGACCTGATGATGGGCTGCGACGCCTTCGTGATGGTCGGCTCCAGCTTCCCCTACTCGGAGTTCCTACCCGAGGAAGGCAAGGCCCGCGGCGTCCAGATCGACATCGACGGCCGGATGGTCGGCATCCGCTACCCGATGGAGGTCAACCTCGTCGGTGACGCGAAGGAGACGCTCCAGGCGCTCCTGCCCAAGCTCGAGAAAAAGCAGGAGCGCTCCTGGCGGGAGGAGATCGAGCAGGGGATCGAGTCGTGGTGGAAGCTGATGGAGGAGCGGGCGATGCTGGACGCCGATCCGATCAACCCGCAGCGTGTCTTCTGGGAGCTCTCCAAGCGCCTGCCGGACGGAGCGATCCTGACCGCCGACTCAGGCTCCTCGGCGAACTGGTACGCCCGCGACGTGAAGCTCCGCAAGGGGATGCTGGGCTCGCTGTCGGGCACGCTCGCGACGATGGGACCGGGTGTGCCGTATTCGATCGCGGCCAAGTTCGCGCACCCCGAGCGGCCGGTGATCGCCCTGGTCGGCGACGGCGCCTTCCAGATGAACGGGATGAACGAGCTGATCACGATCGCCAAGTACCGCGAGCGCTGGAGCGACCAGCGGCTGGTGATCCTCGTCGTGCACAACAACGACCTGAACCAGGTGACGTGGGAGCAGCGCGCGATGGAGGGAGACCCGAAGTACGAGGCCTCCCAGGACCTGCCCGACTTCCCGTACGCGCGCTACGCCGAGCTCGTCGGGCTGAAGGGGATCCGGGTCGCCCGGCCCGAGGCGATCGGCGGCGCCTGGGACGAGGCGCTCAGCGCCGACCGCCCGGTCCTGCTCGAGGCGATCACCGATCCGGAGGTGCCGCCCTTGCCGCCGCACATCACCTTCGAGGAGGCGCGCTTCTTCATGCAGGCGATCATCGGCGGCGATCCCGATCGCGGCGCCCTGATCAGGCAGTCGCTGAAGCAAAAGATCGAAGAGTTCATCCCCGGCAGGTGAGCGCCACCGCGGTTCGGCAGGGCGTCGAGACCCCGGTCGAGGAGATCGCCGTCTCGGCGTACACGATTCCGACCGACGCGCCCGAGTCGGACGGGACCGCGGAGTGGGACTCGACCACGATCGTGATCGTCGAGCTGCAGGGCGGCGGCAAGACGGGCCTCGGCTACACCTACGCCCCGGCGGCGGCCGGAGCGCTGGTCGAGGAGAAGCTCGCGGCGGTCGTCAAGGGGCGCGACGCCCACGCAACCGGGGCGGCCTGGCACGCGATGAGCGCGGCGCTTCGAAACGCTGGGCGCCCCGGGATCGGCTTCTGCGCGCTCTCGGCGGTCGACCTCGCGCTCTGGGATCTGAAGGCGCGCCTGCACGAGCTGCCGCTCGCCGACCTGACCGGCCAGGTGCGGGAGGCGGCTCCGATCTACGGCAGTGGCGGCTTCACCTCCTACTCGCTCGAGCGGATCCGGGAGCAGCTTTCGGGGTGGGCCGAGCAGGGGATTCCCCGGGTCAAGATGAAGGTCTCCCGGGAGCCCGCCCGCGATCCGGACCGGCTCGACGCCGCCCGCGAGGCGATCGGGGCCGAGACCGAGCTCTACGTCGACTCGAACGGCGCCCTCTCCCGCAAGCAGGCGCTTCGCTGGGCCGAACGCTTCGCCGGCGACTGGGGCGTCAGCTGGCACGAGGAACCGGTCAGCTCGGACGATCTCGAGGGACTGCGCCTGCTGCGCGACCGAGGGCCGGCGGGACTCGAGATCGCCGCCGGCGAGTACGCCTACCTGCCCTCCGACTTCCGCAACCTGGTCGCAAACGGCTGCGTCGACTGCCTGCAGGCCGACGTCACCCGCTGCGGCGGGATCACGGGCTTCCTGCGCGCGGGCGCGCTCGCGGCGGCCTTCGGTCTCGACCTGTCCGCGCACTGTGCGCCCTCGGTGAGCGTGGAGGCCTGCTGCGCCGTGCCGAACTTCCGCCACCTCGAGTACTTCCACGACCACGTTCGCCTCGAGCCGCTGCTCTTCGACGGGGTGCTCGCGCCGAAGGACGGCGCGCTCGCACCCGACCGCTCTCGGCCGGGGAACGGGCTCGAGCTGAAGCGCGCGGAGGCCGAGCGCTACGCGGCCTGATGCGCGTCCCCGCCCACCCAGACACCCGTTTCGCCTCGCCGCCGACCGCCGTCGAGGAGCTCGACGTCCGCGGCCTCGAGCACGATCTGGCGCGCACGATCGAGGAAGGCGAAGTCCGCTTCGGGCCTGGTGATCGCGTCCTCTACACGACCGGAGGCTCGAACTACCGCCAGCTGCCGATCGGGGTCGTGATCCCGCGCAGCACGGATGAGGTCGTCGAGGCGGTGCGGCTCTGCCGCGAGTACCGCGCCCCTGTCCTGCCGCACGGCGGCGGCACGAGCCTCGCCGGCCAGTCGTGCAACGTCGCCGTCGTGATCGATTTCTCCAAGTACCTGAACCAGATCGTCGAGATCGACGCCGAGCGCCGGCTCGCGCGGGTGCAGCCGGGTCTGATCCTCGACCACCTACGCAAGCCGGCCGAGCGGGACTACGAGCTGACCTTCGGGCCGGACCCCTCGACGCACGACCATTGCACCTTCGGCGGCATGATCGGCAACAACTCCTGCGGCGTCCGCTCAATCATGGCCCAGTTCTACGGGCCCGGGCCCCGGATGTCCGACAACGTGCACGAGCTCGACGTCCTGCTCTACGACGGAACGCGGCTCAAGCTCGGCGCGACGAGCGACGAGGAGCTGGAGCGGATCGTTGGCGAGGGCGGACGCCGAGGCGAGCTCTACGCAGGCCTGCGCGAGCTGCGGGACCGCCACGCCGGACTCATCCGGGAGCGCTACCCCGACATCCCTCGCCGCGTCTCCGGCTACAACCTCGACGACCTGCTGCCCGAGCGCGGCTTCAACCTCGCCGCGGCGCTGACCGGCACCGAGGGCACCTGCGCGACGATCCTCGAGGCGACCGTGCACCTGGTGCACGCACCCCCGCACCGCTCGCTGCTCGTCCTGGGCTACGAGAACGAGTACGAGGCGGGCGATCACGTCCCCGAGGTGCTGGAGGCCAAGCCGCTCGGGCTCGAGGGCGTCGACGCCGTCCTGCTCGAGGACATGAAGAGCGTCGGCATTCACAAGGAGTACCTCTCGGCGCTCCCCGACGGCCACGGCTACCTGCTCGTCGAGTTCGGGGGCGAGACGAAGGAAGAGGCGGACGAGAAGGCGGGGCAGCTGATGGCGGCGCTGAAGAAGGGCAAGGGCGCGCCGAAGGACATGAAGCTCTACGACGACAAGGAGCAGGAGGCACACGTCTGGGAGGTGCGGGAGGCCGGACTCGGCGCGACTGCCTTCATCCCGGGCAAGCCGGACACCTACGAGGGCTGGGAGGACTCGGCGGTGCCGCCCGAGCGGCTCGGCCGCTACCTGCGCGACCTGCGCAAGCTGGGCGGCAAGTACGGCTACGAGAGCGCGCTCTACGGCCACTACGGCAACGGCTGCATCCATGCCCGCTGGAACTTCGACCTGACGAGCGCGCCCGGAATCAAGGACTTCCGCTCCTTCCTCGACGAGGCCGCCGACCTCGTCCTCTCCCACGGCGGCTCGATCTCTGGCGAGCACGGCGACGGCCAGTCGAAGGCCGAGCTCTTGCCGAAGATGTTCGGTCCGGAGCTCGTGGAGGGATTCCGCGAGTTCAAGTCGCTCTTCGACCCGGACTGGAAGATGAACCCCGGCAAGGTGGTCGACCCCTACCCGATCATCTCCAACCTCCGCCTGGGGACGAGCTACCACCCGCCGCAGGTGAAGACGCACTTCGCCTTCGCGAAAGACCACGGCTCCTTCGCTCACGCGACCACGCGCTGCGTCGGGATCGGCAAGTGCCGACACACGGACGGAGGCGTGATGTGCCCGAGCTTCATGGTCACGCGCGAGGAGAAGCACACCACGCGGGGCCGGGCCCGGACGCTGTGGGAGATGCTGAACGGCGAGGAACTCGGGGGCTTTCGCTCGCAGGAGGCGAGGGAGGCCCTCGACCTCTGTCTCTCCTGCAAGGGCTGCACGAACGACTGCCCGGTCTCGGTCGACATGCCGACCTTGAAGGCGGAGTTCCTCTCCCACCACTACCAGGGCCGCCTGCGGCCGCGGGCCGCCTACGCCTTCGGCCTGATCGACCAGACGGCCCGCCTGGCCTCGAAGCTGCCGGCGCTCGCGAACGCGCTCACGCAGACCCCGCCCTTCGACCGGGCCTTCAAGCTCACGGCGGGGATCCATCCGGAGCGCCGGATCCCCCCCTTCGCGCCGGTGACCCTGAAGGACTGGTTCGCCTCGCGGCGCAGGCCGGCCGGTGGCGGCCGGCGGGTGCTCCTTTGGGCGGACACATTCACGAACTACCTCGAGCCCGAGGTCGGGATCGCCGCCGTCCAGGCGCTCGAGGACGCCGGTTTCGAGGTGGTGATCCCGAAGGGGCACCTCTGCTGCGGGCGCCCGCTCTACGACTACGGGATGCTCGACCTGGCGGAGGCGTACCTGCGCAAGGTGCTCGACCGGCTCCGGGACGAGCTCCGGGCGGGCACCCCGGTCGTCGGGCTCGAGCCGAGCTGCGTCGCCGTGTTCAAGGACGAGCTCGTCAACCTGTGGCCGAACGACGAGGACGCGCGGCGGCTCTGCAAGCAAAGCCACCACTTCAGCGAGTTCATGTGCACCGAGACCGACGGCTGGGAGCCGCCGCTTCTGCAACGGCGGGCGCTCCTCCACGGCCACTGCCACCACAAGGCGACCGGCGGCCTCGACCCGGAGCGAAAGCTGCTCGAGAAGCTCGGCGTCGAGGTCGAGGAGCTCGACGCGGGCTGCTGCGGGATGGCCGGCGGCTGGGGCTACGAGCACGGTCACTACGAGGTCTCGGTCGCCTGCGGCGAGCGGGAGCTACTGCCGAAGGTGCGGCAGGCTGCGCCGGAGACGCTCGTCGTCGCCGACGGTTTTTCCTGCCGCAGCCAGATCGAGCAGTGCGAGACGGGCCGCCGGGGCTTGCACGCCGCGCAGGTGCTTGCGCTGGCCCGGCAGTTCGGCCCGGCGGGGCCGCCCGGCGCCTATCCCGAGCTGGCCGCGCCGCCGCGGCCCAAGGCCGGCGCCGCCCGGAAAGCCACTCGGGCTGCGGCCGGCGTGGGTCTCGCGGCCGCGCTCGCGGGTGGCGCGTTTTTCAGCTACTCGCGCCTGCGCTAGGAGCCTGGCCATGGCGGGGGATCTCCTGCTGCTCGACGGCGGCACGCTTTTCCTCTCGCAGGAAAACGGCGACGTGGCGGCCCGGCAGCCCCAGGGATTCTTCTTCAACGACGTCAGGCATCTCTCGGAGTGGCGCCTGCTCGTCGAGGGCCGGCCGCTGAGCGCTCTGACGAGCCAGCCGGTCGACTACTTCTCCGGTCGGATCGTCGTCGCGCCGACCGGCAAGGACCCCTCCTTCTCGGTCGAGCGAAACCGCTTCGTGACCGAAGGCGCCCACGAGGATCTGATCGTCTCCAACCACTCTGCGCAGGAGCGCGTGCTGCGGCTCGACCTCCACCTGGGCGCGGATTTCGCTGACGTCCTCGAGGCGCAGCAGCCCGGCTCCTTCGGACGCGAGACCAGGGTCGAGGTCGCCAGGAGAGGCATCACGTTCATCTACGAGCAGGACGGCGTTCGCCGCGCGACTCGCGTCGGCTTCAATCGCCAGGGCGAGCTGGCTGAGGATCGCGCCAGCTTCGAGGTGGCACTCGGGCCGCACGGCAGCTGGAAGCTCTGCGTCGACATCACCGCGATTGAGGGCAGGAAGGCGTGGCGGCCACTGCTTCGGTGTGACTCCTTCGATGCTCCCGAGCCCGAGCTGCCGACGACCCTGCCCGAGTGGCTGGCGCAGGCGCCGCAGCTCGAGGCGAACGACGAGCTCCAAAGCGTCTACGAGCAAAGCCTCGTCGACCTGGCCGCCCTGCGCATCCGCCCGCGCGAGGAGAATCTGCGCTGGGCACTGCCGGCGGGCGGCGTGCCCTGGTTCCTGACGGTCTTCGGCCGCGACAGCCTGATCGCCTCCTACGAGGCACTGCCGTTCCAGCCCACGCTCGCGCGCGCGACCCTGGAGGCGCTCGCCGAGCTGCAGGCGAGCGAGTGGGACGACTTCCGGGACGCCGAGCCGGGCAAGATCCCGCACGAGCTGCGCCGGGGCACGCTCGTCCAGCTCGGACTCGACCCGCACGGCCCCTACTACGGCACCCACGACGCGACGCAGCTCTTTCTGATCCTGCTCGACGAGTACGAGCGCTGGAGCGCCGATACGGCGTTCGTCCGCAGGCTAGAGCCACATGCCCGCCGGGCACTCGAGTGGATCGACGAGTACGGCGACCTCGATGGCGACGGCTACCTCGAGTACCAAAGCAGGTCGGCGAAGGGGCTTCGCAACCACTGCTGGAAGGACTCCGATTCCGGGATCCAGTCCGCCGACGGCACGACCGCCCGGCTGCCGATCGCGACCTGCGAGATCCAGGGCTACACCTACGATGCCCGCCGCCGCGCCGCGCGGCTCGCGCGCGAGCTCTTCGGCGACGAGGAGCTCGCCGCCGACCAAGAGCAGAAGGCGCGGCGGCTGCGCGAGCGCTTCAACCGCGACTTCTGGGACGACAAACTGGGGTTCTACGTCGTCGCGCTCGATGGGGAAAAACGGCGGGTCGACGCGGTCACCTCCAACCCCGGGCACCTCCTCTGGAGCGGGATCGTTCCCAGGAGCCGCGCGCGCACGATTGCCGACCGCTTGCTTCGCGACGACCTGTTCAGCGGCTGGGGGATCCGGTCGCTCTCGAGTGCGATGGACGGCTACAACCCGCTCGAGTACCACGCCGGCACCGTCTGGCCCCATGACTCCGCGCTCTGCGCCGAGGGGATGCGCCGCTACGGACTGCGCGAGCACGCGGGACGGGTCTGCCGAGCGATCCTCGAGGCAGCCGTCGCCTTCGACTATCGCCTACCCGAGCTCTTTGCCGGCTTCGCGCGCGATCAGACCGGCCTGCCGATCTCCTATCCAGACGCGCTCGCCCCGCAAGCCTGGGCCGCGGGCGCGCCCTTGCTTGCGCTGCGGACGCTGCTCGGCCTCGATGTCGTCGAGGGGAGGCTCCGCTCGCAGCCCCGGGTCCCGAAGGAGCTCGGGCGCCTGCGCCTGAAGGCAGTTCCGGTCCGAAAGAGACGGGCGAGCACTCCTGTTTAACTTCGACTGCTCCGGCTAGGAGGACCGGTGCCTTGGAGCTCGGGAAGCTGATCGGTCGCTGGCCGCTCGTCCGGCAGGCCGGGGAGGGCGACCCGCTCGGACGAGGCACGGCGGTCACCTCGAAGCGAACGGAGCGCCTGCGGCCGCGAATCGCCGAGGCCGAGCACGTCGTCAAGTCGGTCTGCCCCTACTGCGCGGTCGGCTGCGGCCAGCTCGTCTACATCCGGGAGGGCAAGGTCGACCAAATCGAGGGCGATCCCGACAGCCCGATCTCACGCGGGCGCCTTTGCCCCAAGGGAGCGGCGTCGAAGAGCCTCGTCACGAGCCCTCGGCGGCTACAGCGGGTCCGCTACCGGCGGCCCTACGCCAGCGAGTGGGAGGAGCTCGGGCTCGACGAGGCGATGGACCTGATCGCCGAGCGCGTGATCGAGACCCGCCGCCGCAGCTGGCAGCACGCGGACGAGCAGGGGAACGGCCTCAACCGGACGATGGGCATCGCGATGCTCGGCGGGGCGACGCTCGACAACGAAGAGAACTACCTGATCAAGAAACTCGCGCTGGCGCTCGGCATCGTGCAGGTCGAGAACCAGGCGCGCATATGACACAGCTCCACGGTCCCCAGTCTGGGGACCTCGTTCGGACGAGGCGGCGCCACGGTCTTCCAGCAGGACCTGGCCAATTCGGACTGCATCGTGATCATGGGCTCGAACATGGCCGAGAACCATCCGGTCGGCTTCCAGTGGGTGGTCGAGGCCCGCCTCAGGGGCGCCAAGGTGATCCACGTCGATCCGCGCTTCACGCGGACGAGCGCGCTCGCGAGCTCGTTCGTGCCGATCCGCGCCGGCTCCGACATCGCCTTTCTGGGCGGAATCGTCAACTACATCCTCGAAAACGAGCGCTGGTTCGACGAGTACGTCAAGCACTACACGAACGCCCCGGTCGTGATCGATGAACGCTTCCGCGACACCGAGGACCTGGACGGTCTCTTCTCCGGCTTCGATCCAGACCGTCGCGTCTACGACACCTCGACCTGGCACTACGCCGGGATGCCGGTGCAGGAGACGGCCGGCGAGCGGGCGAAGGGTGGAACGAAGGGCGAGCAGTCCGGTCACGGCGCGCAGGCCGGCTTGCTGGCACACGGTGAGCCGCCCGAAGAGGACCCGACGCTGCAGCACCCGCGCTGCGTCTTCCAGCTGATGAAGAAACACTACGCGCGCTACACACCTGAAGCGGTCGCCGAGATCTGCGGCTGCACGAAGGAGCAATTCCTCGAGGTGGCCGAGTCGCTCTGCGCCAACTCGGGCCGCGAGCGCACCTCGGCCTTCGTCTACTCGGTCGGCTGGACCCAGCACACGGTCGGCGTCCAGTACATCCGCACCGCGGCGATCATCCAGCTACTGCTCGGGAACATCGGCCGCCCCGGCGGCGGGATCATGGCGCTCCGCGGCCACGCCTCGATCCAGGGCTCGACCGATATGGCGACGCTCTACAACATCCTGCCGGGCTACCTGCCGATGCCCCACGCCGAAAAGGACACCGATCTCGCCACCTACCTCGAGAACCACAGCGGCAGCACGGGCTGGTGGGGCCATTTCGACGCCTTCTTCATCAGCCAGCTGAAGGCCTTCTGGGGCGAGCGGGCGACGAAGGAGAACGACTTCTGCTTCGACTACCTGCCGAAGATCAACGCCGACCATTCGACCTACCAGAGCGCCCTCGACATGATCGACGGCACGGTCAAGGGCTTCTTCCTGTTCGGCGAGAACCCCGCCGTCGGCTCGGCGCACGCGCGCGTGCAGCGGCTCGGGCTCGCCAACCTCGACTGGCTCGTCGTGCGCGACCTGTTCGAGATCGAGAGCGCCTCGTTTTGGAAGGACGCGCCCGAGCTCGAGACGGGCGAGCTCGAGACCGACAAGATCGGCACCGAGGTCTTCCTGTTGCCGGCCGCCTCCCACGTGGAGAAGGACGGCGCCTTCACGAACACGCAGCGGCTCCTGCAGTGGCACTTCAAGGCACTCGAACCCGAAGGGGACCGCCGCTCCGAGCTCTGGTTCATGTACCACCTCGGACGCAAGATCCGGGAGCGGCTGGCCGACTCGGACGACCCACGCGACCGACCGATCCTGGAGCTCGCCTGGCAGTACGCGACGAGCGGGCCGAACGAGGATCCAAGCGCCGACCAGGTGCTGCGGGAGATCAACGGGGTCGGCCCGGACGGCAAGGCGATCGGCACCTATGCCGAGCTCAAAAACGACGGCTCGACCGCCTCGGGCTGCTGGATCTACTGCGGCTCCTACGCCGACGAGGAGAACAAGCCCGCGCGCAAGGTGCCGGGCGGGGAGCAGAACTGGATCGCGCAGAAGTGGGGCTGGGCGTGGCCGCTGAACCGGCGCATCCTCTACAACCGAGCCTCGGCCGATCTCGAGGGAAAGCCGTGGTCGGAGCGGAAGCGGCTCGTCTGGTGGGATGCCTCCGAAAAACGCTGGACCGGCGAGGACAACCCGGACTTCCAGGAGGACAAGCCGCCCGACTACCGACCGCCCGACGGGGCGACGGCAGAAGACGCGATCGCCGGTGACCATCCGTTCATCCTCCAGTCCGACGGACGGGGCTGGCTGTTCGCCGCCGTCGGCTTGATGGATGGCCCGCTACCGACCCACTACGAGCCGCACGAGTCGCCGTTCGACAACCTGCTCTACGCCCAGCGGGCGAACCCGACCCGCCAGCTCTTCTCGCGTCCGGACAATCCCTACAACCCGCCGGCCGACGAGGCCTACCCCTACGTCGCCTCGACCTACCGGCTGACCGAGCACCACACCGCCGGAGGCATGAGCCGGACGCTGCCCTACCTGAGCGAGCTCCAGCCCGAGTTCTTCTGCGAGGTCTCGCCGGAGCTCGCCGCCGAGCGCGGGCTCGAGCATCGCGGCTGGGCAACGATCGTGACGGCGCGAACGGCGATCGAGGCCCGGGTGCTCGTCACCGAGCGGCTGCAGCCGCTCGAAGTGCAGGGGCGCCGAATCCACCAGGTCGGCCTGCCCTACCACTGGGGCACGCGCGGGCTCTCGCGGGGGGACTCGGCCAACGATCTCTTTCCGATCGCGCTCGACCCGAACGTGCACATCCAGGAGGTGAAGGCGATCTCCTGCGACATCCGCCCCGGCCGCCGGCCGAGGGGGCGGCGGGTGCGGGAGCTGGTCGAGTCCTACCCGTCCAGCCAGGAGGACTCGGCATGAAGATCGCCGACGGCGCCGAGACCTACCGCGAGCAGGCGGAGCGGCGGGTCGGCTTCTTCACCGATACCTCGATCTGCATCGGCTGCAAGGCCTGCGAGGTCGCCTGCAAGGAGTGGAACCTCGTCCCCGAGGACGGACTCCTCTGGAGCGGCAACTCCTACGACAACAGCGGCGAGCTCGGCGCGAACAGCTGGCGCCACGTCGCCTTCATCGAGCAGCAGGTAGGAGACCAAACCAAGGAGGGGCGGCAGGACTTCCGCTGGTTGATGGAGTCCGATGTCTGCAAGCA
>DASUWJ010000006.1:0-2263 GCA_036378475.1 Gaiellaceae bacterium | reverse complement strand
CGCTCGTCTGCGCGGTGACCGGCTTGGAAGCAGCGACGTGTTCGGCCAGGTCGGGAGCAGGCGCCTCGAGCTGCTCGAGCGCCCGGCCGAGCCGACGCAGGTTCTCCTCCCGGAGCGAGGGGACGACGTCGAGCCCGTCGCTCGTCTCGGCGCTCCCGTGCACAACCCGGGCAAAGCCGCCGACGATCACGTAGCTGACCCGCTCGCGCTCGAGCGCCTGCAGGAGGGCGTAGGGGTCGAAGGCGGGCTGCTTGGTCACTTCTCACCGCCGAGGCGCTCGAGAAGGGCCTGGACGCGCTGCTGGGGCGCCTGCGGCACGCTCTCTTTGAGCTCGGCGTCGAGCGCGGGCGTCTCTTCGCGCTCGGCGATCTCCACCTTGAGTGCGAAGCCGCAGGCCTCGACCACCGAGCGCATGTTGGCGAAGCTCGGCTCCTGGGCGCCGATCTCCCAGCGCGCGACCTGGGCCCGCTCCCGGCCCAGGCGCGCCGCCAGCTCGGATTGGGTCAGGCCTGCGCGGAGGCGAGCCCCTCGGATCAGCTGGGCAGCGGTCATCGCCCGCAGTCTACCTCCGTGTTGACGCCGCCTCGCGTAATTGATAAGTTACGCGATCTCGATGAAGCCCCTGTCCGGTCAGCTCGCCCTCTTCGAAGTCGATGCCAGGGGTCAGCCGCGCGGCCTCCCGGCTCCATCACCCTCCCCGACCGATCGCCCCGCGCCAGCCGAGGAGCCGAACGCTGCGCAGGCCCTCGGCGGCAACCTGCCCCAGCTTCTGGTCGCGTGCCTGAGCGAGTTCGCGGCGACTCCCGTCCCCAAGGTGCCCACCGCCCCTGAGCTCCGTCAGGCCCGCGACGACTGGCTGCGGCGGCTCCAGGCGGCACGGCGCAGCGAGAGCGCCCTCACCGCCTACCGGATCGCCATCGACGACCTGCTCGCCTGGAGCGACGAGCGGGGGCGAAGCGTCCTCGAGGAGGGGACGATCGTCGACTACCTCGCCGCCTACCAGCGCCGCACCCGCCCGGCGCCGGCCACCTACTACCGCCGCTTCGGGCTCCTGCGCTGCTTCGTCCGCTGGTTCAGCCGCCGCAACGACCTGCCCGATCCCTTCCTTGAACTCGAGCCGCCGCCGAAGCCGCAGCATGAGGCCGACTGGCTGACCGAGTCGGAGTTCGCCCGCCTGCTGGACGCGGCCGAGCATCCGCCCCGCCGGCGGGCCGGCCTCGCCGACCGCGACCGGCTCGTCCTACTCACGCTCGTCCAGACCGGCCTGCGCCGGTCGGAGTTAATCGCGCTCGACTGGGCTGACCTCGAGCTCGCCGGACCGCGGCCGACGCTTCTCGTCCGCCGCGGCAAGGGCGGCAAGCCCCGCCGGCAGCCGCTCGCAGCGGCGCTCGCGGGCGACCTCGTCCGCCTCCGCGCAGCGCGGCAGGCGTCCACCGACGCGCCCGTCTTCTGCGGTCTCGAGGGCAAACGCCTGCAGCCGACGATCCTGGCCGCCATCATCCGCCGCGCGGCCGAGCGCGCCGGGCTCGAGAAGCGCGTCACCGCCCACACGCTCCGCCACAGCGCTGCCACCTGGCTGCGCCAGGCAAGCGGCGATGGGCGCCTGGTGGCGGCCTACCTCGGCCACGCCGACCTCTCCACCGTTAGCCGGTACGCTCACGTCGCCCCGGAGGAACTGCACGAGGCGGCGGCGGCGATCGCGGCTCGGGCCGGACTCGACGAAGGGTTGAGGACGCCCGCGCCGCTTGCTAGCCTCGCTCCCGCGGGGCGGAGCGAAGCCGGCACAGCCGCAGAGGCGACGGCCGGGCGCCCGCGCCGAGCGGTTCCAGGAAACCGCCGAGCGGCTGCCTGACCCGTACCGTGACGAGTTCTTAGCGAATCGACCTAATAGGAAAGCCCCACCGGAGCGGGGCTTTCCCTTAGCAGGCCTGTAAGCCGGATTCTGTCGAGGGTGACCATCCTTCTGTGCGGCTCACCCGGCTCCTCAGCGGGCCGCCTAATGGCGGAGCCTGTTCGCCTTGCACCGGACGGGGTTTGGCTAGCCGCCGTGTCACCACGGCGCTGGTGGGCTCTTACCCCACCGTTTCACCCTTACCTCGGTCGGCTCCGGAGATCCGTCCGAGGCGGTGTCCTTTCTGTTCCACTTTCCGTCGGCTTTCGCCGCCTGGCTCACGCCAGCGTCCTGCCCTTCGGTGTCCGGACTTTCCTCGACGGCGCGAGAAGCGCCGCCGCGGTCACCCGGCCTGCGCTTCGAATTCTAGCC
>DASUWJ010000005.1:0-5109 GCA_036378475.1 Gaiellaceae bacterium | reverse complement strand
GCATCTCGCCCGGTCCCGAGGTCCTCGAGCGGATCGAGTTCGAGCTCGGCGTCATCAAGACCATGGGGTTCTCGGCGTACTTCCTCATCGTGTGGGACCTCGTCCGCTACGCGAAGTCGGCCGGCATCCGGGTGGGGCCGGGGCGGGGCAGCGCGGCCGGGTCGTGCGTTGCGTACTGCCTGCGCATCGTCGACATCGACCCCATCCGCTACGACCTGCTCTTCGAGCGGTTCCTCAACCCGGGCCGCAAGTCGATGCCCGACATGGACATCGACTTCGCCGTCGCCGGCCGCGACCGGGTCATCAACTACGTGGCGGAGAAGTACGGCCGCGACCGGGTGGCGCAGATCATCACCTTCTCCACGATGATGGCCCGCGCCGCCGTGCGCGACGCCGGGCGCGTGCTCGAGATCCCCTACGGCACCGTCGACAAGGTCGCGAAGCTGATCCCGGAGGGGCCGAAGGTCTACCTGGACGACTGCCTGAAAGGCGGCACCGAGCTGAAGCAGGCCTACGACGCCGATCCGCTCGTGCGTGAGATCGTCGATCTGGCCAAGCCGCTCGAGGGCCTGGTGCGCCAGGACTCGATCCACGCGGCCGGGGTCGTGATCTCCGACCGCCCGCTGACCGAGGTCGTGCCCCTGCAGCAGAAGGGCTCCGACCAGGAGGTCGTGACCCAGTTCAAGATGGGCGACGTCGAGGCGCTCGGGCTCCTGAAGATGGACTTCCTCGGCCTGCGGAACCTCGACGTGATCGACAAGGCGCTGGCCCTGATCGGCTCCGTGGACATCACCACGGTGCCGCTCGACGACAAGCGCACCTACGAGATGCTCGCGCGCGGGGAGGCGGCAGGCGTCTTCCAGTTCGAGTCCTCCGGGATGCGGGAGGCGCTGCGTCAGGTGAAGCCGACCGAGTTCGAGGACCTGATCGCGCTGAACGCGCTCTACCGGCCGGGGCCGATGAGCTACATCCCCGTCTACGCGCGCCGCAAGGCCGGCTCCGAGCAGGTCGCCTATCCCGATCCGCGCCTGGAGCCGATCACGGGCCTGACCTACGGCATCTGCATCTACCAGGAGCAGTACATGGAGATCGCCAAGCAGCTCGCCGGCTTCACGCCGGCGGAGGCGGACGATCTGCGCAAGGCGATCGGGAAGAAGATCCACGCCCTGATGGCGTCCCTGAAGGACAAGTTCCTGGAGGGCTGCGCCGCAAACTCGGTCACGCCCGCCGTCGCGAACCAGCTCTGGAAGGACATGGAGCAGGCGCAGGACTACTCGTTCAACAAGTCCCACGCCGCCTGCTACGCCCTGATCGCCTACCGGACGGCCTGGCTGCGCGCGAACCACCCGCGCGAGTACATGGCCGCCCTGATCTCCTCCGTGATGAACACGAAGGACCGGGTGCCCTTCTACGTCGCCGCCTGTGCGGAGATGGGGATCGAGGTGCTGCCGCCGGACGCGAATTCCTCCGAGTGCGACTTCGCGGTCGTGGAGGGGAAGATCCGCTTCGGACTGAACGCGGTCAAGAACGTGGGCGACCCGGCGGCGCGGGCGATCATCGCCGCGCGCGAGGAGGGGGGACCGTTCCGGTCACTCTGGGACTTCACCGAGCGAGTCGACCCCAACTGCGCCAACAAACGGGCGCTCGAGTCACTCGTCAAGTGCGGGGCGCTCGACTCGACGGGCGCGACCCGGCGGGGGATGCTCGATTGCCTGGAGCAGGCGCTCTCCTGGGGCGGCCGCTCCCAGGCGGACAAGATCGCCGGGCAAGGGTCGATCTTCGACCTCGGCGACGAGGTCGAGACGGCGCCGAAACACCACCCCGTGATCCCGGTGCACGAGTTCGACAAGAACGAGCTCCTGCGGCTCGAGAAGGAGACGCTCGGCCTGTACGTCTCCGAGCATCCGCTGATGGCGATCCGCGACCAGCTGCGGCGGAAGACCGATGCCAGCCTGGCCGAGCTCGAGCGCCGCCGCGACGGCGAGGTGGTCACGGTCGCCGGCATCGTCTCGGTGCTCAAGCAGGTGACGACGAAGAAGGGCGAGCCGATGGTCTTCGTCCGACTCGAGGACGTGATCGGCTCGGCCGAGTGCGTGGTCTTCAACTCGGTCTATGCAGCCTCGCACGAGCTGCTCGTCACCGACGCCGTGCTCGTCGTCAAGGCGCGGATCGACCACAAGGAGGGCGAGACGAAGCTGATCGCGCTCGAGGTCTCGACCTTCGAGGCGACCCCGGAGCGAAAGGAGGTGCTGCTCAAGATCGACGCCCTCCGCGCGCGGGCGGGCGTGATCCGCGAGCTGGCCGCGCTCGTCCGGGAGTACCCGGGCGAGGCTCCGGTCGTCCTCGCGCTCGAGACCTCCGCCGGCCCGAAGACGCTCCAGTTCGGAAACGACTACCGGGTCCAGCCCGGACCCGACTTCTTCGCCGAGGCGAAGGCGCTCCTCGGCGAGGCCGCGGTCGTCTAGTCAGGCGGCCGCGTAGCCGGCTCGCCGGCTCGGCAAAGCTCGCTCACCTTCGCCGGGAGCAGGCCGACGAGATGCGAGGCGCTGCGCTCGCAGAATCCGTCGTTTAACCCCCCGTTAAGGGGAGATCCGAGCGCCCCGAATCTCCGAAGCAAAGGGAGATGACTGCGGCGGAGACTGGCCTTGCCTTGGACACAGAGCTCGAGCGGATCGAGCAGTGGCGCGCGGAGGAACTCGAGCGCGCCGGCTACTCCGTGCGCGATGCGGCCCGGATCGCCGCCCGCCACGACGTCGACCTCCACCTCGCGATCGACCTGATCGCAAACGGCTGCCCGAACCCGGTCGCGCTGCAGATCCTCTTGTAAGGCAGGCATACGGCCCGCTCGGCAGAATGTCACGCCGGTGAGCCTGCTCCTCGCGTCGATCCCCTCGCCCCACAGCGGCGTCTTCCACGTCTTCGGGCGGCCGATTCACATGTACGGGCTGATGCTCTTGCTCGCGATCGTCGCCTGCCTGTGGCTGACCTGGGTGCGCTGGAAGCGGCTCGGCGGCGACCCCGATCTCGTCCTGCGGGTCGCCGTCTGGGGCGTCGCGGCCGGAATCGTGGGCGCGCGCGCCTACCACGACATTACGAGCTGGAACGAGGTGCCGAAGCACTGGTGGGGCCCGCTCGCAGTCTGGCAGGGCGGGCTCGGCGTCTGGGGCGGGATTCTCCTCGGCTGCCTGGTCGGCGCCTGGGTCGTCCACCGCGCGGGTGCGAGCGTCTTTCTCTTTATGGACGCGGTCGCGCCGGGGCTCCTGCTCGCGCAGGGGATCGGGCGCTGGGGCAACTACTGGAACCAGGAGCTCTACGGCAAGCCGACCAGCCTGCCCTGGGGGCTGAAGATCGATTTCGCCCACCGGGTCGGCTCCTACCTGGGCTACACGACCTTCCACCCGACCTTCCTGTACGAGTTCATCTACGACCTGATCGGGGTCGCGCTCCTGCTCTTCATCGGCTCGCGCTTCCGGATCCGCCCGCCCGGCCTCTTCGCTCTCTACGTCGCCTACTACTGCTTCGGACGCTTCTTCGAGGAGCTGCTGCGGATCGACCCCTCGCACCATTTCCTCGGGCTGCGGCTGAACGCCATCGTCTCGATCGTGCTCTTCGTCGCCTCGACCGCCTTCTTCATCTGGTGGCAGTTCGTCCGCGACGAGCCTGCCTCGGGCGAATCTGCCCGCCGGCGTCCCGCGCCCGCCGGCCCGGCGATGGCCGTGCCCAAGGGCCGCGTCCGGTAACGCGACTAGGCTGCGGCCGGTGATCGTGCGTGAGCTCGAGCTCGACCTCGACGCGTTCGAGGGCCCGTTCGACCTGCTGCTGACGCTCGTCCTCCGCGAGGAGCTCGAGCTGGCCGAAGTCGACATCGCCGAGATCGTGCTCGCCTTCTGCTCGCGCCTCGAGGAGCGGGGCCGGCTCGATCTGGATGCCTGCGGCGAGTTCCTCGTGCTCGTGGCGGCGCTCCTCGAGCTGAAGGCGCGCGGCCTCTTCCCCGACGAGGAGCTCGAGCTGGCCGAGCTCGAGCCGGAGGAGGCGGCCGAGGAGTTGGCGCGACGGCTGGCCGAGTACCGGCGGCTGAAGGAGGCGGCCGGCTGGCTGGGCGAGCGGCTCGAGCGCGAGCAGGAGCGCTTCTTCCGCATCGGCCCCGCGCCGCTGGCGCCTCGGGTCGAGCGGCGGCTGTCAGCGCAGGAACCGGACTCGCTGGCCTCGGCGCTGCGGCTGCTCTCGGCCGAGCCGCCCGAGCTGTCGCTCGGACACATGGCGCTCCGCTTGCCGCCCGTCTCGCAGTTTCTGGGGCGGTTCCGGGCCCTGCTCCGGCGCCGGCGCCGGTTCGACTTCGAGGCGGAGGTGGTCGGACTCTCCCGGGTCGAGGCCGCGGTTGCGTTTCTCGCGCTCCTCGAGCTGCGAAAGGCGGGGGAGGTCGCGATCGAGCAGGCCGCTCCCTTCGCCCCGATCAGGGTTTCGCGCGCGTCCGTCGAACGGGAACCGGAATGGATCGCCCGCTCCGCCTGATCTCGACCAATCCCGTCGACCAGCTCGCCCGCACGGTCGAGGCGCTGCTCGTCGTCGCCTCGCAGCCGCTGTCGCTCGAGGAACTGGCCGCGGCCGCCGAGGACGACCCGGAGCGGGTCGAGACCGCGCTCGGGCTGCTGGCGGAGCGCTACCGCGAGGGCCGGAGCGGCATCGTGCTGGAGCACGTCGCGGGCGGCTACGCCTTTGCCGCCGCCCGGGCGGCCGCCGCCGCCTGCGGGCGCCTGTTCGAACGCCCTCTGGAGCGAGGGCTGTCCGCGCCGGCGCTGGAGACGCTGGCGATCGTCGCCTATCTCGGGCCCCGCACGCGGCCCGAGATCGCGCGGATCCGCGGCGTCGCCGCGGACTCGGTCGTGGCGGGCCTGCTCGAGCGCGGCCTGATCGCCGAGGCCGGACGAGCCGGCGAGGCAGGCGGTGCGATCCGCTACCGGACGACCCCGCTCTTCGAGCGGGTATTCGGTCTGGAGTCGCTGGCCGCGCTGCCGCGGCTCGATGACCTCGGGGAGGGGACGGACGAGATCCGCGCCCGGCTCGAAGCGGTCGCCGAGAAGCGTCCGGCCTAGCGGCCACCCGCGGGCC
>DASUWJ010000004.1:0-22583 GCA_036378475.1 Gaiellaceae bacterium | reverse complement strand
GATCCTCGAACAGGATCTCGACCGAGCCCACGTCACCTACGACTCGAAGGGGACCGGCTCGTGGTCGTGGATCGGCTTCCTGACCTCGCTGCTTCCCTTCGTGCTCCTCTTTGCCTTCTGGATCTTCCTGATGAACCAGGTGCAGGGCGGCGGCTCGAAGGTGATGAGCTTCGGCAAGAGCCGCGCCAAGCGGATGGCGCCCGACTCGCCCAAGATCGGCTTCAAGGACGTCGCCGGCGTCGACGAGGCGGTCGAGGAGCTGCACGAGATCAAGGAGTTCCTCGAGAACCCGAAGAAGTTCCAGGCGCTTGGGGCCCGGATCCCGAAGGGCGTCCTCCTCTACGGGCCGCCCGGAACCGGTAAGACGCTGCTCGCACGCGCGGTCGCCGGCGAGGCGGGCGTGCCGTTCTTCTCCATCTCGGGCTCGGACTTCGTCGAGATGTTCGTCGGCGTCGGCGCCTCACGCGTCCGCGACCTCTTTGAGCAGGCCAAGCAGGCCGCGCCCTGCATCGTCTTCATGGACGAGATCGATGCCGTCGGCCGCCACCGCGGCGCCGGCCTCGGCGGCGGGCACGACGAGCGCGAGCAGACGCTGAACCAGCTCCTCGTCGAGATGGACGGGTTCGAGCTGAAGGACAACATCATCCTGATCGCGGCCACGAACCGGCCCGACATCCTCGACCCCGCCCTGCTTCGCCCTGGCCGCTTCGACCGGCAGATCGTCGTCGATCGCCCCGACCGGATCGGACGGCGCAAGATCCTCGAGGTCCACGCCAAGGGCAAGCCGATCGCGCCCGAGATCGACCTCGACACCCTGGCCGCGGGCACGCCCGGCTTCACCGGCGCCGATCTCGCCAACCTCGTTAACGAGGCGGCCCTGCTCGCCGCCCGCCGCGGCAAGAAGACGATCGAGCAGGAGGAGCTCGAGGAAGGAATCATGCGGGTGATCGCCGGCCCCGAGAAAAAGACGCGCCTGCTCTCCGAGGAAGAGCGCAAGATCACCGCCTACCACGAGCTCGGGCACGCGCTCGTCGGCCACTACCTGGAGCACACGGACGATGTGCACAAGATCTCGGTGATCAGCCGCGGGCAGGCGCTCGGCTACACGATCTCGCTCCCGCGCGAGGACCGCTACCTGACGACGAAGACGGCGCTGATGGAGCAGCTGGCGATGACGCTCGGCGGCCGAGCGGCGGAGGAGCTCGTCTTCCAGGAGGTCACGACCGGAGCCGCGAACGACCTCGAGAAGGTGACCTCGATCTCGAAGCAGATGATCATGCGCTACGGGATGAGCGAGAAACTCGGCCCGCGCGTCCTCGGCCGAAACCACGACATGCCCTTCCTCGGCCGCGAGATGGGCGCGGAGCCGGACTACTCCGAGGAGATCGCCCGTGAGATCGACGACGAGATCCGCCGGGTGATCGAGGAGGCTCACGACCTGGCCGTCCGGGTGCTGACGGAGCACATGGACGAGCTGCACAAGCTCTCCGTGATCCTGATCGAGCGCGAGACGATCGACAAGGATCAGTTCGAGCGGCTGCTCGCGGGCGCCCCCGAGGACGAGGTGTTCGCCGAGGAGGAGCAGCCGGCCGAGGCGCCGCCCGTGGAGGAGCCCAAGCGCCAGCCCCGGCCGAAGCCGCGCCCCTTCCCGCTCCCGGGCGCAACGATGCAGCCCCCGCCGCCCGAAGGCGCCAAGGGCTAGCCTCCTCGCCGGAGGCCTTTTCCAGACCCGGCGCCGGCGGGCCCGTTCCTGCCGACTAGGCTTGCCGCCGTGAGGCTTCCCGTCGAACAGCGCTTTCCGCGCCCGGCTGTGATGGGCGTCCTCAACGTGACGCCGGATTCGTTCTCCGACGGCGGCGTCAACTTCTCGCCCGCCCAGGCAGTCGCCTCGGCGCGCAGGATGCTCGCGGAGGGCGCGGCGATCGTGGATCTCGGGGGCGAGTCGACCCGGCCCGGCTCGGCCTCGATCTCGGCGGAGGAGGAGCTTAGGCGCGTCGTGCCGGTGCTCGAGCAGCTCGAGAGCCTGCCGCTCTCGATCGACACGACCAAGGCGGAGGTCGCCCGGCGAGCGCTCGAGCTCGGCGCTGAGTTCGTCAACGACGTCACCGCTCTTCGCGGCGATCCCGAGCTCGCCGGTGTCGTCGCCGAGCACGGCGCCTACCTTTGTCTGATGCACATGCAGGGCGAACCGCGGACGATGCAGCTCCAGCCGCGCTACGGCGACGTCGTCGCCGAGGTCGCCCGCTTCCTCGAGGAGCGGCTGAGCTTCGCGACGGCCCAGGGGGTCCGGGAGGAGCTGATCTGCCTCGATCCCGGGATCGGCTTCGGCAAGACGCTCGCGCACAACTTCGAGCTGCTGCGGCGGCTCGACGAGCTGGTCGCGATCGGGCGGCCGATCCTGGTCGGCATTTCGCGGAAGAGCTCGCTCGGGAAGCTGATGGGCGATCCCGAGGCCAAGACCGGCACGACCGCCGCCAGCCTCGGAGCCGCGATTGCTGCCTACGAGCGCGGAGCGTCGATCCTGCGCGTGCACGACGTGCGCGAGCACGTCGAGGCACTCGCCGCCCATCGCGCCGTCGCGACCGGATGAGCCTGCTCGTCGAGCTCTACGGGCTCGAGGTCGAGGGTCGCCACGGCCTCGAGGAGGCCGAGCGCTCGCGGCCGCAGCGCTTCCTGTACGACCTCTGGCTCGAGGTTCCCGAGGCGTCGGTCTCCGACCGGATCGAGGAGACCGTCGACTATCGCGAGGTCGTCGCCTGCGTGCGAGAGCTCTCGGACTCGCGGCAGTTCCACCTGCTCGAGGCGATCGCGGCGGCGCTCGCGGACGAGCTCGTGGCCCGCTTTCAGCTCGAACGGGTGCGGGTCCGGGTCCGCAAGCCGGACGTTCGGCTCGGCGTACCGGTCGAGTGGAGCGCGGCTAGCGTCGAGCGACCGAGACCGTGAGCGCGTAGGAGGCGTGGCTGACGCGCCTGCCGAGAAAGGCGTCGACGAAGTAGTAGGCTCCACGCCCGGTCTTGTTCCTGGCGGTGACGCGCTCGGGCCACGAGCCGGGCCGCTGGCTAAAGCTGAGCAGGTCGCGCCGGAGCGCGCGTCCGCGCTCGTAGACGCTGCGGGCCTTGGCGCCCCAGAGCGCGAGGTCGACGTCGTGGGTGCTCCGTGTCCGGGCGGTGATTCGTGCGTGTGCCGGGACCCAGACCCGGTAGACGTCCTCCGGGTCCTTGACCGCGTCCATCGTCGCGCTCAGGCTGGCCGGCGTCGACAGGTGCGTTCCGCTGGCCGTGACGAAGCCGGGCCGGACGAGGTTGATGTCGTCGTTGGGCTCCTGCGGATCGCGTGGGCGCGGGGCCTGGGTCAGCGCCTTCGGGAGCGAGAGGATTCCGAAGCCGGTGTCTGCGTTCCATCCTGCCGTACCCACGGGGCGGGCCGAGTCGCGCAGCACGTCCTCGAGCTGCGTCGGGTCGAGCGTCGGCC
This sequence comes from Gaiellaceae bacterium, assembly GCA_036378475.1. GTDB lineage: Bacteria > Actinomycetota > Thermoleophilia > Gaiellales > Gaiellaceae > 13-2-20CM-68-14. Next base: position 19,112 of record DASUWJ010000004.1, on the reverse strand, counting down.
GCTGCGTCCAGACCCAGGCGGCGGCGCCGGCGACGAGCGGCGTCGAGAAGCTCGTACCGTCGAACGAACAATAGCCGCTCGGGTCGTAGAACGTCGGCACGGCTACCGGAATCGACACACCCGGGGCGACGAGATCGAGCGCGCTCGAGCGGTTGGAGAAGTCGGCGAAATGGTCGCTTTGGTCGTTCGCACCGACCGTTAGCACGTGCGGGAGGGTCGCCGGCACGAATGCGTGGCTCCCGTTCTGGCGATCGTTTCCGACCGCGGCGACGACGATCGCGCCGCGGGCAAGCGCCTGGTCGATTCCCTGCTCGAGCAGCGCGCTGTAGCCGAGGAAGCCGCCGCTGAAGTTGATCACCCCGCGACCGCGCTTTGAGGCCGCGTCCAGGCCGGCCAGGATGTCGGAGAGCGCGCCGGCACCGAAGTCCCACTCCTGGAGCACCACCTGCGGGTAGACGCCGACGAGTCGAATCCCCCCTGAGGCCGCGGCGACCGAACTCACCGCCGTACCGTGGATGTCGTCGTTGGTGACGACGACCTGCGGGTTGAGGGCGATCGTGTGCGGCCGGTTGCTGAACTCCGGATGCTTGAGGTCGAGTCCCGTGTCGATCACGGTGAGCGGGACCCCGGGCCCCGGCGGCTTGACCTGGTCAGCGCCGATGTCGTGAATCCACCACTCGCTCGAGGGCGGGGGGCAGCTCGCCTCGAGGGGGTGGAAGGGAATAAAGCGCTGGTCGGGCTCGGCGTGGGCGAGCAGCCCCTCCGAGCGCAGGGCTGCGAGTGTGTGCCGCGTGCCCGTCCGGATCCGCCAGACATCGAGGCCAGCAGAGACGAGACGCGCATGCACGGCTCGAAGCGCGGGCGAGAGCGCGCCTCCGGGGGTGCGGAGCTGCACGAGGGTTCCGCCGGTCAGGCGTGGCGCACTGCCGACCCGCACGCGTGGGTGGACGAAGATCGCGGTCCCGGCCGCCGGGGCGAGGGACAGCGCGGCGACAATGGCCGCCATGGTCGAAAAGCGTCGACTCAAGCGTAGAAAGGAAAGCACAACGGCCTACATCGGCCTCGGCTCCAACCTGGGCCGCCGTGAGGAAACAATCGCCCGAGCGCTCGAGCTCCTCGAGGGCGACTCCTCCGCTACGCGCGTCGTGGCCGTGTCCAGCCTGCGGGAGACCGATCCCCTCGGGTACGAGAGCCAGCCCAGGTTCCTGAACGGCGCCGCGATGCTCGAGACCTCCGCGCCAGCTCGCGAGCTGCTTCAGCACTTACTCGAACTCGAACGCCAGCTCGGCCGGGACCGGGAACGCACGCCCCGCTTCGGTCCACGGACGATCGACCTCGATCTGCTGCTCTACGGCGAGGAGACGATCGCCGAGCCCGGCCTCGTTGTTCCCCATCCCCGCCTGCACGAACGGGCGTTTGTCCTGGAGCCTCTGGCGGAGCTCAATCCGCGGCTCCTCGTGCCCGGCCGCGGCCCGGTCTCGGCCCTCCTCGCCGGGCTAGAATGACCGTTTCATGTCCCACATTGACGAGCTCGAGGAATACGAGGCCGGGCTCGAGCTCGGTCTCAAGAAGGAGTACACGGCGGTCTTCGGTCTGTTCCGCTACTGCGTCTTGACCCAGGATGCGACCTACCTCTGCAACAAGCTCGACCTCCAGTACGTGCCCCAGCCGAGCTACCCCTTCTTCCATCTCAGGATGGAAGACGTCTGGGTCTGGGACAAGAATCGCCCGACGCGGATCATCCCCCGCGCTGAGGTCTACACCTCCAGCGACGTAACCGTGGAGGAGCTCCGCGGCGAGGGCGACGAGCCCAAGCTGACGGCCGAGGCGCTGGCCGAGCGGATCGGCGAGCCGCCGTCTGTGGACGACGAGTAGCTTGCGCTAGCTGGCCTCGCGCTCCCGCCGGTCGAGCCTCTCCTCGAAACGGCGGCGCAGCTCTTCCCCGGTACGCAGGACGGCCAGGTAGCGCGGGCGGCGGGGCGGCAGGCGCACGAGCTTGACATCGTTACCGCGCTCGCCGTGACAGCGGGCGTAGGCCTCCGCCTCCTGGAGCGGGCGACCGCGCCAGCGCCGGCGTCTGCGAAACCAGGACGGGGCCATCGGCGGAACGACTCTAGTGGGATAGCCTCGTTTTCGCCATTCCCTCCTTGCTCGCAGTCGACGTCGGGAACACCCAGACTGTGCTCGGCCTGTACGACGATGCCGAGCTCGTCCGCCACTGGCGTGTCGCGACCGAGCCGCAGCGGACCGGCGACGAGCTGCGGCTCCTGCTCGGCGGCCTGCTCGAGCTCGGCACCGTCGAGGGCATCTGCCTCGCCTCGACGGTGCCGGCGCTGATCCGCTCCTACGAAGAGTTCGCGGGCTTCGGGGAGGCGCCGATGCTCGTGGTTGGCCCCGGCACCCGGACCGGAATCCAACTTCGCTACGACGACCCGCGCGAGGTGGGACCCGACCGGATCGCCAACGCCGTCGCCGCGCGCGAGCGCTACGGGGCGCCGTGCATCGTGGTCGACTTCGGTACCTCGACCAATTTCGACGTCGTTTCCGTCGCGGGCGACTACGTCGGCGGCGTGCTGGCGCCGGGGATCGAGATCTCGATGCAGGCGTTGTTCGAGCGCGCCGCCCGGCTCGTCAAGGTGGACTTCGTCGCACCCGAGCGGGCGATCGGCAGGACGACGGAATCCGCGCTTCGGTCTGGCCTTGTGTATGGCTTCGCCGGGCAGGTCGACGGAATCGTCGATCGGATCCGAGCCGAGCTCGGCGACGGCCAGGCTCCGGTGATCGCGACCGGTGGCCTGGCGGAGCTGATCGCCCCGCACACGAGCACGGTCGGGCGGGTCGACCCGTTCCTGACCCTCGAGGGTCTTCGCCTGATCTGGGAGCGAAACGTGGACGACGCCGAAGCGGGGGCCTGAGCCCGGGTCGAACGGGACGGGGGCGGGCTAGCCGCCGCCGTAGATCGAGATCGGCAGGTCGAGGAGGACGTCGTCTCCCGGCGAGACCTCCTCCTCGAGCCGCGCCAGCAGAAAGCGCGCACCGGGGGCCGCGGCGAACAGGCGAGCCTCGACCTGCTCAAGCGTCGGAAGCTGGGCCAGCTCGGCCTTGAAGGCGCGCGGGAAACGACCGTGGCCGAGGTACCAGCCGTAGAACTTCTTCAGGAACGATGTCGCCCGCTCGCCGAGCTCGCGCTCGGTTTCGCGCATGAACAGGATCAGCTCGGCGACGACTTCCTCGCGGGAGGGCTCGTCGGCCTCGCCGGCCAGGATCTCGCGCAGGGCCCAGGGGTTACCCTGGGCGGCCCGCCCGACCATCACCGCCGAGGCGCCGGTCGTCGCGAGCAGGGCGTGCGCTCGAGCGCGCGAGGTGATGTCGCCCGAGGCGATCACCGGAACGCGGACGAGCCGGGCGAGCTCAGCCGTCAGTGCGTGGTCTGCGCGTCCGGTGTACATCTGCCTCGCCGAGCGGGGATGCAGGGTCAGCGCGGCCGCGCCCGCGTCAACGAGCCTGGGCCCGACGCTCAGGCACGCGCGCGAGTCGTCCTCGAGTCCTCGCCGCATCTTGACCGTCACCGGAACCCCGACGGCGGTGGCGACGGCGTCCACGATCCGGCAGGCGCGGTCGGGATCGTCGAGCAAGGTCGCGCCGGCGCCGGTCTTCGTCACCTTTCGCACCGGACAGCCGAAGTTGATGTCGACGATGTCCGCGCCGGCGGACTCCACCATCCGCGCCGCCCCGGTCATCACCGCGGGCTCCGAGCCGAAGATCTGCACCGCGAGCGGGCGCTCGTCCGAGGCGATCCTCAGGTACCCGAGCGTCCGCTCGTTTCCATGCCGGAGCCCCGCACAGGAAACCATCTCGGAGCAGACGAGCCCCGCCCCGAATCGCCTTCCCTGGCGGCGAAAGGCCTGCACGCTCACCCCCGCCATCGGCGCCAGGACGAGGCGGGTCGGGATCTCCACGTCGCCGATCCACCAGTTCTCTCGCAGATTCACCTGCATAGAGCGGGAATCTTAGCCGGGCTGGGTGTTGACGTCAGACGGTCTCGGTGGCTACTATTCGCGCCCGCGATGGCGCGCAAGCGCCGCGCGTTTTTCTTTCGGAAGGGGCAGCTCGTGAAGGAAGTCATCCTCACTCCAGAGGGGTACAAGAAGCTCCAGCAGGAGATCGAGTTCCTCTCGAACGACAAGCGGCGCGAGGTCGCCGAGCGCATCCGGATCGCGCGTGAGTTCGGCGATATCGCCGAGAACGCCGAGTACGACGATGCGAAGAACGAGCAAGCGCTGCTCGAACACCGGATCGCGACGCTCGAGGAGCGGCTCCGCGATGCGAAGGTGATCAGCAAGAAGGACGTCGCCAAAGACGTCGTCTCCGTGGGCTCGAAGGTCAAGCTCCGCGACGTCGCTGCGAAGCAGACCGTCGAGTACCACATCGTCGGCTCGGCCGAGGCCAACCCGGCCGAGAACCGGCTCTCGAACGAGTCGCCGGTCGGCAAGGCGATCATCGGCCACAAGAAGGGGGAGACGGTCGAGGTGACGGCGCCGCGCGGCGCGCTCAAGTACAAGATCCTCGAGATCAAGGCCGCCTAGCCGCGCCAGGTCCGGCGCAGCACCCGCAGCCAGTTGGCATGAGCGAGCTGCGCCAGCTCGCCCTCGCCGTAGCCGCGGTCACGAAGCCTCGCGACGAGGCGCGGTAGGCCGGCGGCGTCGCCCAGCTCGGCCGGCATCGTCGCGCCGTCGAAATCAGAGCCGAAGCCGACGTGGGCGATGCCGATTCGCTCGACGATGTAGTCGACGTGGTCGACCACGCGGGCGATCGGCACCGTCGGGTCGACGCCGCCCCGCTCCGCGAGCATCCCGGCATGGAAGGTGATGCCGACGATCCCCTCCGTGCGCCCGATCTCGTCGAGCTGCGCGTCGGTCAGGTTGCGCGAGTTGGCCGAGAGTGCATGCGCGTTCGAGTGGGTGGCGACGAGGGGTGCCTGCGAGAGTGCGGCGACGTCCCAGAAGCCCCGCTCGTTCAAGTGGGAGAGGTCGACCAGGACTCCGAGCCGGTTGCATTCGCCGACGAGCCTGCGGCCGGCGTCGGTCAGTCCGGGGCCGGTGTCCGGCGTGGAGGGAAACCGGAAGGCGACGCCCTCGGCGAAGGCATTCGGGCGGCTCCAGACGAGCCCGAGCGAGCGCAGCCCCCGCTCGTAGAAGGGTTCGAGGCCCTCGAGTCCGGGGTCGATCGGCTCCGCGCCCTCGAAGTGGAGGATCGCCGCCAGCGGGCCGCCGGCAAGGGCCGCCTCCACGTCGCCGGCCGCTAGCGCGAGGCGGACCTCGCCGCTTCGGCAGAGCTCGTGCAACAGGTCGATCATCGCATTCGCCTCGCGCTCGGCGTGGTTCTGGGTGATTGGCTGGGCGAGGGGCTGGGAGTAGGGTGGCTGCCGCTCGGGCAGCGCGGTCGCCGACCGTTCTTCCTCGGTCTCCGGGCGGACGAAGAGGGCGAAGAGGCCGGCCGCGAGACCGCCTTCCCGGGCCCGCTTGAGATCGAGGTGGCCTTCTGCTCGGCCCGAGAGAAACGGTGCTCCGCCCGCGCCGGCTAGATGCAGGTCGAGCAGGACGTCGTTGTGTCCGTCGATGAAGGGGACGCTCATCGGGCGAGGCGTAGTGTGTCAGCGTGTTCGAGCGCTTCACCGAGAGAGCCCTCCCGGTGGTCGCCCTCGCCCGAGACGAAGCGCGCGCTCCGAAGCACAACAACATCGGCACCGAGCACATCCTGCTCGGCCTGCTGATCGGTTGGCTGATCCGGGCCTGACGGTCCGCATCACTAGACTCGCGCCGCGATGACGCTGCCGAAGCGCTTTCCCGACCGGGAGGAGATCTCGACCGTGCGCGCGGCGGCCGAGCGGCTCGAGCCGGGCGAGGAGGCCGACTCGAGATACCGGCTCGCGGGGCGCGTGCTCGGGCGCCGAGAGATGGGCAAGCTCGTCTTCCTCGACCTGGTCGATCGCTCGGGGCGGATCCAGCTCCTCTGCGATCTCGGCCGCACGGGCGCGATCGAGCTCGATCTGGGTGACATCGTCGGGGTCAGCGGCTCGCCCGCGCGCGCGAAGCGCGGCGAACCCTCGCTTGCGGTCGACTCGATCGAGCTGCTTGCCAAGATCAAGCGGCCGCTCCCCGACACCTTCCACGGACTCACGGACCGCGAGACGCGCTACCGGCAGCGCTACCTCGACCTGTTGATCAACGAGCAGGTGCGGGCCGACTTCCAGCTGCGGACGCGGATGGTCGAGTCGATCCGGCGCTACCTCGACCGCGAGGGTTTCCTCGAGGTCGAGACGCCGATCCTGCAGCCCCGCTACGGTGGTGCCTTCGCGGAACCCTTCGTCACGCACTACAACGCGCTCGATGCCGACTACTACCTGCGGATAGCGACCGAGCTGTACCTGAAGCGGCTGATCGTCGGTGGCCTGGAGCGGGTCTACGAGCTGGCGAAGGACTTCCGCAACGAGGGCCTCTCCTACAAACACGTGCCCGAGTTCACGATGCTCGAGTGGTACGAGGCCTACGCGGACTACGAGGACACGATGGCTCGAATCGAGGAGCTCGTCGAAACGGTCGCGGGCGAAACGACGGGCGGGACGAAGGTCACCTTCCGTGGCCACGACGTCGACCTGGCCAGGCCCTGGCGCCGCGTCAGGCTCCTCGAGGCACTCGAAGAGCACGGCCTCTGGACCCGCGACCCCGAGGAGCTACGTTCACGGCTCGAGGAGCGTGGCGTCGACACCGGGCAGGATCGGACGTGGGCGCAACTGCTCGACCACGCGCTCACCCACTTCGTCGAGCCGTCCCTGATCGAACCGACCGTCCTCTACGACTATCCGGTCGAACTGTCGCCCTTGGCCCGGGCGACCGAGGCCGATCCGGCCATCGTCGAGCGGTTCGAGTACTTCGTCGGCGGCCTGGAGCTCGGCAACGCCTTCACCGAGCTGAACGATCCCGACGAGCAGGCAGAGCGCTTCGAGTCGCAGGCCGCCGAGGTCGGAGGTGAACCGGGCGACTCGGATTACGTCGAGGCACTGGCGTACGGAATGCCGCCGACTGGCGGCCTCGGCTTGGGCATCGACCGCCTGGCGATGGTGCTGCTCGGCCAGGACACGATCCGCGACGTGATCCTCTTCCCCGCGCTTCGAGAGGAAGGCTGACGCGCTCAGGCGCGGACGTCTGGCAGCCGGGTCCTGCTCGCCAGCCGGCGGCGTCGGCGGCCTCCTCTTTAGAGCGCGGGCTTGAGCTCCGCGGCCTGGGCGCCGCGCTGGTGGTCGATCACGTCCGAGAGAACGTGCTCGAGGTTCCGTTCCGGCTTCCAGCCGATCGCCGCCCGGATCTTCCCGATCGACGGCTCGCGGTGCAGGGTGTCCTCGATCCCGAGGCCGTATACCTGGTCGTAGGGGACGAAGCTGAACTCCGAGTCGGAGCCGGTGAGCGCCCGCACCCGCTCGGCGAGCTCGAGGATGCTCACCCGCTCGACCGAGCCGACATTGAAGACCTCGCCCGCGATCGTCCGCTCGTCCATCAATCCACCCAGCGCGCGGATCGTGTCGGCGACGTGGCAGAAGGAGCGCGTCTGGGTCCCGTCGCCGTGGATCTCGATCGGCTCGCCCGCGAGCGCATGCGCCACGAAGCGCGGGATCACCATCCCGTACTGGCCGCTCTGGCGCGGGCCGACCGTATTGAAGAGGCGTACGACGACGGTGTCGAGTTCCCGCTCCTGGTGCCAGGCCAAGGCGAGGTGCTCGTCCATTGCCTTCGAGTCGGCGTAGAGCCAGCGCTTCTCGGTCGTCGGCCCGTACACGCGCCGGTCGTCCTCGGCCAGGGGTCGCTCCTCGCGATGATCGCCGTAGACCTCCGAGCTCGAGGCCACGAGCACGCGCCGGCCGAAGCGCGCGCAGTACTCGAGCACGGTCTCTGTGCCCTGGACGTTCGTGACCATCGTGTGCACGGGCTGCTCGACGATCAGCCGTACGCCGACGGCCGCAGCAAGGTGAAAGACGACGTCGCACTTCTTGACGAGCTCGCTGACGATCGAGTGGCTGAGGATCGAATCGACGACGAGATGGAAGTCGGCGCGGCTCTTCAGGTGCTCGACGTTCCGCTCGTTCCCAGTCGAGAGGTCGTCGAGCGCGTAGACCTCCCACTCGCGGCCGAGCAAAAGCTCGGCGAGGTGCGAGCCGATGAACCCGGCGCCCCCGGTGATCAGCGCTCTCGCCACGCGCGCAGCCTACTGCGGGCGCCGGAGTATGAGCTCGACCAGCCCGGGGGGAACGCCGCCCGGGCTTGGACCTCCGGCGCCTGCGGCGAGCCAAGCCGCTTCCGAGGGGCGAATTGGCCCTCGAATGCGCCGATCGCTAGGGCATCGAGGCCGCGCGCCCTCGCTCCACGTCCCTGGCCTGCTCCGGGGAGGGTGGGGTGACCGTCAGCTCGTCGATGTTCGAGCGAAGGAAGAGCTCGAGCGCAGCGACGGTGAACAGCTTGAAGTCCCGGTCGACACGGTAGGAGCCGCGTCCCTCGACGAGCGCCTCGAGCTCTCGCCGCTCGTACAGGTCCCGGGAGAGCGCCCGCTCCGAGAGGACGAGTCGCTCGAGCGATCGGTCTCCGGCGGCGAGGAGCAGGGCCGGCACCGGGACCGGAAACCCTCGCTTCGGGGCCCTCGCGATCTCCCGTGGCAGCAGGTCCTCGACGGCCCGGCGGAGGATTGCCTTGCCCTGGCGGAGTCCGGTCCGCTCCGAGGCGGGGACCTTGGCGACCCGCTCGATCAACCGGTAGTCGAGCAGCGGCATGCGGCCCTCGAGGGAGGCCGCCATCAGCACCTTGTCGCCTCGAAGGAGCATGTTGTCGGGCAGGTAGGTGAGGAAGTCGCCGACCAGCATCCGCCGCCCCTCGTCCAGGCCCGCATAGGGCGCGAGCAGCTCGCGCAGGGGCCGTGTGAGCCGCTCCGGCCTGGCCTCGACTCGCAGCTTGGGGGCGAGCAGGCGCTGGAGCTCGGCCGAGGAGAAGGTGCGAAACCACGAGGCCCAGCGGAGCAGCGGCTCCCCGAGCGAGAGGGTCTCGGCCGCCCGCTCGAGTCGCTTGTGCGAGGGGCGTCGCGACCGCGTCTTCGCCGAGAGCTTGAGCGCCAGCGCGGCCAGCGGACCGCCCGCGCGCAGCAGCCTTTCGGCCCGGTACTTCGGGTAGCCGCCGAAGAGCTCGTCGCCCCCGTCACCGGAGAGAACGACCTTCACGTGCTTGGAGGCGAACTCCGCCAAGAGCAGGAGCGGGAGCTCGGAAGGTTCCGCGATCGGCTCGTCGCGATACCAGGACAGGCGCGGCAGCGTGTCCACGAACTGGCGCGCGCCGACCACGAGCTCGTGGTGGTCGGTGCCGAGGCGAGCGGCGACGAGCCGTGCCAGCGGCCGCTCGTCGTACAGCTCGTCCGCGAAGCCGATCGTGAAGCTCGCGATCCCTGCCGCCCCGTTCTCTCGCATCAGGCCCGCGACCGCGGTCGAGTCGATGCCGCCGCTCAGCAGGACCCCGAGCGGGACGTCGCTCATCAGCCGCTGGCGAACCGAATCCCGAAGCAGGCCTCGCAGCTCCTCCGGCTGCAGTGGCTCCGGCTCCCCCGGGCGGAGTTGCCAGTAGGGGTGCTGCTCGAGGCGCTCGCGGTCGTAGCTGAGCAGATGCCCCGGGCGAAGCTTCGTGACGCCCCTGAAGAGCGTGCGCGGCGCATCGAGGTAACGCTGAAACAGGTACTCCGGCACTCCTTCGGGCTCGAGCGCGGGCTGCAGGCCCGAGACGAGCAGGACAGAGCGAGCGTCGGAGCCGAATGCCACTCCCTGAGGCGTCTCGGCCAGGTAGAGCGGCTTCTTGCCGACCCGGTCGCGCGCGAGCAGCAGGCGCTCCGCCGGGAGGTCCCAGATCGCGAACGCGAACATGCCCGAGAGGCGCTCCGGAAGTTCGAGCCCCCATTCCTCGTAGCCGTGGACGAGCACCTCCGTGTCGCAACGGCTGAAGAACCTGTGGCCCGCCCGCTCGAGCTCGGCCCGGAGCTCGTTGTGGTTCCAGATCTCGCCGTTGTAGAAGGTGAGGACGCTCCGGTCCTCGTTCCAAAGCGGCTGGTCGCCGCGCTCGAGGTCGATGATGCTGAGGCGCGTGTGGCCGAACGCAGCGGCCTCGCTCGACCAGTGGCCGCTACCGTCCGGGCCGCGGTGGGCGAGTGCGGCCGTGGCCCGCTCGACCCGTTCGGGAGTGGGTGCCGGCGCGCCGCGAGCCGCCACCATGCCGACGAGCCCGCACATCAGCGCTCGACCTGCACGGCCGCGCCCTGCCAGCGCTCGACCAGGCGCAGGGCACCGAGCTCGACGGTCGTTGCCTCTCCGCTGCGAAGGATCGGTCGCGGCGGCTCGCCTTCGAGCGAGACCACGGTCGCGAAGACGACGTCGTGCCCGCGGGTCGACCAGGTGGAGCGAGGAGCCTCCATGCACCAGGTATAGCGGGGCGAGCAGGGTCCGTCTCCCTCGGCGCGCCTCGCCCTCGGCTGCGATGCGACAGCCAGGAGCCACCGCGACGCCCCGGCGGCGAGCTGCCAGATGAGCGTCGCCTCGAACTCGCTTGGCCCGCGCAGGCGGTCCAGGACGACGATCAGGCCGGGCTTCAGGAAGCTGACGCTGCGCGCGTGCGAGACGGGCCGGTAGCCGTCGTGTGAGGCCCGTACGTGGTCGAATTCGTCGCCGAGCCGGTGCGCTTCCACCTTCGTCGTAAAGCGGCGTCCCCAGATGTGTGGCCCCGTCGGCTCGGCCTGGCTACGCCCGTCGACGACGACCGTGTTGTGCGCAGCGGTCGCTCGGTAGGGCTCGCGGCTGGACGGCGGCGCGTAGGCGCAGGTGCCGCTGTCGCGAAGCAGCTCCTCGCAGTCCACGTCGAGAAGGAGTGACAGGGCGTCCGCATGGCCGTGGGCGGCGAGGCTGCCGAAGCCGAGCTCGCCGACATCGACGGCAACACGCGCGGCCGGCCCCGCTCGAAAGACCGCCAAGCCACTCTCCGGCAAAAGGAGCGAGCGGCTGGCTGGCCGAACCGGCGCGGGGAGGAGGGTCAGCTCGCCCGCGAGTAGCGCCCGCACGCGCCCGGCAATCGTGGCCGCCCTGCGTGGCTCGAAGTACTCGACCCGCAGCAAGCGGTCCTCCGCATCGTCGCCGAAAAACGGTGGCTCGCCGTCGACCCGCGCGACGGCCTCGAGCCAGCCGACCATCGCCTCCAGGCGCTCCGGAAGGCCCCCCAGACTCCGCCCGCTGGCGCGCGCGAAGACGCCCGCGACCCAGAGGATCTCGAGGACGTAGAGAAAGTAGCCGCCCGCCTGCTCGCGGCTGCCTCCGTCCGCGTAGGTCTGGTGCGCCACCTCCCGCTCGAGCTCCGCCCACAGCGGCTCCCACTCCAATTCGACGCCCGCGGCGGTGGCGCCGAGCAACCCGGCCAGCTCCGCCAGGCGGTGGTTGTTGGCCGAGGAGTAGCGTGAGGGCCGCTCGAGCGCGAAGGCGGTCAGCTCCGCATAGGCCGCTCCGATCCGGCTCCGCTCCTCGTCCGAGAGGACGTGGGAGACGAGCGGCAGCGTCCAGGCCCAGGCGACGAGCACGTGCGCGGCCTCGTAGCCGGACTCCCAGCTTCGGCGCGGCCGCTGCTCGATCCAGGCGAGGATCTGGTCCGAGCAGAGACGCGCCCAGTCGGGCCGATCCGCGAGCAGGGCCCCGGCGGCGAGGGGAAAGAGGTGCTGCTGGCGGTTCAGCTCCCAGAGCGGCTTTCTGTCGGCGCCGCCGCCGAAGGGGTCCCGGGCCCACTCGAGCGCATGGGGGTCCGTCTCGAGCCTGCGTCCCCACAGCTCAAGCTCTCCCGCGGCGATCCGCTCTGCGTCCGAGACGAAGGCCTGGCCGTTTGTCTCGACGAGCCTCCGCAGCGAGTTCGGCCACTGGCCGCTCCAGCTCGGCGCCGCGAGCCGGCGTCTCGGCCCGAGCCGGGCGGCGACGGCAGACGAAGCACGCCAGGCGAGTTCGCGCGAGGACATCGCCCGTAGACGAGCGAGATACCAACCCGGGGCCCGCATCGCCAGAAGCTTCTCAGCTTCCGCTGCCGACCGGCCGGAGACGGGCGGGCGGCCTCGAATCCCCCAAACGGATTACGCCTTTTAGGGGATGGCGCGGGCGCACGAGCGCGTCGATGCACGCCCTGTGAGGAGAGCCCGCCGCCTTCTGCTCGTCCCCTTCGTCGCTGCGCTCCTGGCCCCCGCGCACGCCTACGCCGCGACCGAGAGCCGCGTCCTCGCGCCGCTCGGAACGCCGCGGGCACCGCTGATGCACGTCAGCCTCGGCTCCGCGCTTCGCCGGCGACTCGACTTCACGGTGGCCGGCGTCTCGCGCTCGCGGGTCGTCCGGGCGGAGCTCGAACTCTACGTCTACGGCGGGGCCCACCGGCGCCTGCAGGTCCGCCTGGCCGGTCGCGAGAAGATGTTCCTGATCGCCCGCTCATGGCCCCACGCGGGCAGCTGGACGCACCTCGACGTCACCGGCGCGGTCCGGCACAACCGCCTGCTCGTCTTCACCCTCGTGACGGCGAGCCGGCGCGGCTTCCTCTTTTGCGGCCGGGCGGCACCCTGCCGCCCGCGGCTGGTCGTCCTGACGCGCCGGCCCGCTACGCCCCCGAAGCCGGCGCCGCCCGTCTCGCCGCCGCCGCCGAGCCCCCCGCCACCGCCTCCTCCTCCGTCGCCTGCTCCCCCTCCGACCCCGCAGCCGCCACCGCCTCCTCCCGACACGTCGACGAGCACCGTCTTTCGGGGTGATTGGGAAAGCGGTTCCTGGGCTCCCTGGACGGGGCTGCAGTCAGACCTCGGCCGCGATGTCTCCCGGCAGTTCGCGATCGTGACCTCGCCCGTCCGGCAGGGTTCCTACGCGGCCCGCTTCACCGTCAATCCCGGAGACGTGTACAACGGGACGAGCGGCGAACGAACCGAAGTGATCTGGACCGGCAGCAAGGAAGTCGAGGGGAACGACTATTGGTACGCGTGGTCGACGATGTTCGCGACGGACTGGGTCTCGCCGGACTGGGGGATCTTCCTCCAGTGGCATTCCGACCTGCCCTTCGTGCCGCCGCTCGCCTTCACGGTCTTCGGCCAGCAGATCTACCTGAGCACGAATACCGGCGTGATGGGCGACGGCGTCGATCGGCGCCACTACTACGCGCTGACGTCGCTCGATCGCGGCTCGTGGCACGACTTCGTGATGCACGTCCACTGGTCGGCGACGAACGGTTCGATGACGGTCTGGCACCGCCTGGGCGGCAGCGGTGCCTTCACGAAGGTGCTCGACGCCGCCGGCCCGACGATGCAGATGCAAAACGGTGTCACCTCGCCGAACTACCAGAAGGAGGGCCTGTACCGCTCGCCGGCGTCCTTCTCCGACACGCTCTACCAGGACGGCTACGTGCGCGCGCCGAGCGTGCGCGACGTGGGCAGCGCCTTCGGCAACGACGCCGGCTTCCAGGCGCTCGCCGCCAGCGTCGGCTAGCCCCTACTCCTGTCTCGCCGGAGCGGCGGCCGTGAAGCTGCTGGCGACGGTGACGCTGAACGAGAACCAGCTGCGGGCGCACCTGCTGCCGATTCTCGCCCTACCCACGGTCGAGGAGCTCGTGCTCGTCGCGGACGAGCGGCCGCCGGAGCTCCCGAAGCTACGGGCCGTCGTGCCCTCGCGGGCCGAGCGCCGGGCGCTCGGGCGAGCCGGCAGCAAGCTCTTGCTGTGCGCGCGAGAGGCGCGCCGCCAGCGGCCCGACTGGGTGCTGAGCTGGAACATCATGCCGCACGGCCTCAACGGCCTCGTCGCCGGCCGGATCGCCGGCGCCCGCACCGCCTACCACATGATCGGGGGTGAGGTGGAATGGGCGGGCGGCGGCTGGCGCTCCGACAACAGCGTGCTCGGCCGCTTGCCGCGGCCGGTTCCCCCGCTCGAGCGCGGGCTCTTCGGCGTCGTTCGCCGCAGCGACGCCGTCTGCACGATGGGCCACCGGGCGCGGCAGGCGCTCGTGGCCCGGGGGGTCGACCCGGCACGGGTCTTCGTGACGCCGCCGGCCGTCGATGTCGAGCGCTTCCGGCCCGATCCCTCCGCGCGGCCGCTCTACGACCTCGTCAGTGTCGGCGAGCTGATCCCGACCAAGCGTCTGAACGACTTCATCGGCATCGTCGAGCGCCTGCGGGCGCGGCGGCCGGGCCTGCGCGCCGCGGTCGCCGGTATCGGACCGCTCCGAGACGAGCTCGTCGCCGAGGCCGAGCGCCGCGGCCTGGCCGGCTCGATTGACTTTCTCGGCTTCCGGGCCGACATTGAGCACGTGTACCGCTCGGGGCGGGTGTTCGTGCTCACGAGCCGATACGAGGGGTTGTCTGTGGCAATGACCGAAGCGCTGGCATCAGGTCTACCCGTCGTCGTCAGCGACGTCGGCGAGCTCCGCGACCTGGTCGAGGACGGCCGAAGCGGCCGGCTTCTGCCGGTCGGGGACGTCGCGGCCTTCGCGGCGGCGATCGAAGAACTGCTCGGCGACGAGCGCCGCTACGAGCAGGCCAGCGCCGCCGCGCGGAAGTCCGCCGTCGAGCGGGCCTCCGTGCCCGTGCTGAGCGCGGTCTACCGCCGGATCCTCGCCGGCCCCGAAGAGGAAGAATCCGGGCGATGAAGATCAGCGTCTTCGGCCTTGGCTACGTCGGCTGCGTCTCGGCCGCCTGCCTCGCCCACGAGGGCCATCAGGTGGTGGGGGTGGACGTCAATCCGGAGAAGGTCGCGATGGTCGCCGCCGGCCGGACACCGGTGCTGGAGGAGCGGATCGACGCACTGATCGCCGAGACCGTCGCCGCCGGTTCGCTGCGGGCAACGACGGATGCCGGCGAGGCCGTCCAGGCGACCGAGATCGCACTCGTTTGCGTGGGCACCCCCTCGGGCTCGCACGGCCGGCTCTCGACCGCGGCACTCGAGCGGGCGGCCGAGCAGATCGGGGCGGCTCTCGCGGGGCGGAAAGGGCGCTTCACGGTCGTCTTCCGCAGCACAATGCTGCCCGGAACCTGCGAGGAGGTGTTGCAGCCGATCCTGACGCGCGGCGCCGGCCGGGAGCCCGGCACCGAGCTCGGTCTCGCCGTCAATCCGGAGTTCCTGCGCGAGGGAAGCGGCGTCGCCGACTTCTTCGAGCCGCCCAAGCTCGTCGTCGGCGGCGTCGACGAGCGCTCGGCGCGCGAGGTCCTCGCGCTCTACGACGGCCTCGACTGTCCCGTCTTCTCGGTCCCGATCCGGGTCGCCGAGCTGGCGAAGTACGTGGACAACGCCTTCCACGGGCTCAAGGTCGGCTTCGCGAACGAGATCGGCGCACTGGCGAGAGAGCTCGGGGTCGACTCCCATCGCGTGATGGAGATCTTCCGCTCCGATACGAAACTCAACATCAGCTCCGCCTACCTGACCCCGGGCTTCGCCTTCGGTGGCTCCTGTCTGCCGAAGGATCTCCGCGCCCTCGCCGGACACGCGCGCGGGCTCGGTCTTTCGCTGCCGATCATCGAGCACGTCCTGGCCTCGAACGACGAGCATCTGCGCCGCACGCTCGAGCTCGTCGTCGACTCGGGCCGTCGCCGGGTCGGCCTCTTCGGGCTCGCCTTCAAGCAGGGAACGGATGATCTGCGGGAAAGTCCGCTCGTCGAGCTCGGCGAGCGCCTGCTCGGCAAGGGCTACGAGCTGAAGATCTATGACCCGTACGTCTCGCTCTCGCAGCTGACCGGCGCGAACCGCGCCTACATCGAGACACACCTACCGCACCTCGCCGACCTGCTTGCCGACTCGGCCGACGAGGTGCTGGCACACGCGGAGGTCTGCGTCGTCGGCTCGAAGGAACAGGCCGTCGTCGAGGCAATCGCCCGTGCCGATGGACGGCTCGTGATCGACCTGGTGCGGCTGCCCGACGCAGACGTACTGCGCGGGCAGGCCGAATACGTTGGCGTTGCCTGGTAAGCGCGTCCTGATCCTGGTCGAAAACCTGTCGGTCCCGCTCGACCGGCGGGTCTGGCAGGAGAGCCTGGCGCTCACCCGAGCCGGCTACGAGGTCGTCGTCGTCTGTCCGCTCGGCGACGGCTACGACATGGAGCCCTACATCAGGCTCGACGGGATCGAGATCCATCGCTACGCGCTGCGCGGGGCGAGCAGCAGCCTGGGCTACCTGCGCGAGTACCTGACCGCGGTCTGGCGGATGCTCCGGATCGCGCGCGCGGCGCGTCCCTTCGACGTTGTTCAGGCCTGCAACCCGCCCGATCTCCTCTTCCTGGTCGGCATCCCCTTCAAGCTCGGCGGCGCCAAGTTCATCTACGACCAGCACGATCTGATCCCGGAGCTCTACCTGTCCCGTTTCGGGCGCGGGAAGAACCTCGTCTACCGCACGCTGCTCCTGTTCGAGCGCTGCACCTACCGCTTGGCCGACGTCGTCATCTCGACGAACGACAGCTACCGGGAGAAGGCGCTGGAACGGGGCGCCAAGGCCGAAGGGCGCGTCTTCGTCGTCCGCAGCACGCCCGCGCTCGACCGGTTTCGCCCGCTGCCGCCCGCACCGGCGCTGAAGGAGGGCAAGGCGCATCTCCTGGCCTATCTGGGGGTGATGGGCCCCCAGGACGGAATCGACTACGCGCTGCGGGCGCTCGCCCACCTGCGCGACTGGCGGCAGGACTGGCGGGCGGTCTTCATCGGCTCCGGTGACGAGATCGAGCCGATGCTCGGCCTGAGAGCCGAGCTCGGCCTCGACGAGCTCGTGACCTTCACCGGGCGCCTGCCCGACGAGGATGTCCGGCGCTACCTCTCGACTGCCGACGTCTGCCTCGCGCCGGACCCGCTCAATCCGCTGAACGACGTCTCGACGATGAACAAGATCGTCGAGTACATGGCGATCGGCCGCCCGCTCGTCTCGTTCGACCTGCGGGAGGCCCGCGTCTCCGCCGGCGAGGCGGCGCTCTACGCGCCGCCGAACGACGAGCGGGCCTTCGCGGCCCTGATCGGGCAACTGCTCGATGACCCGGCCGAGCGTGAGCGCCGCGGGAGAATCGGCCGCGAGCGGGTCGAACAGGAGCTCGCCTGGGAGCACTCGGAGCGAGCGCTGCTCGAGGCCTACGAGACCGCGCTGGGGCCGCAGCCGTGAGCGCGCCCCGCTTCACCGTCGTGATCCCGGCGTTCAACACGGAGGCGACGATCGGCGCCGCCATCCGCTCCGTGCTCGCCCAGAGCGTCTCTGACTTCGAGCTGATTATCGTCGACGACGGCTCGACGGATGCCACGGCCGAGCGCGCCGCCGCCCACTCCGATCCTCGCCTGCGGCTGCTGCGGCAGGAGAACGCGGGCCCGGCGGTCGCCCGGAACGCCGCGATCGAGGCGGGCTCCGCGCCGCTCGTCAGCTTCCTCGACAGCGACGATCTCTGGCTGCCCTGCTACCTGGAGACGATGGCCGCGGCCCTCGAACGCGACCCGGCGGCCGGACTTGTCTACACCGATGCCTGGGTGCTGGACGAGGCGACCCGCCGCATTCGCAGGCGTACCGCGATGGCGCCGCGCGGCGCCGAGGCGCGTGCCCCGCGCGATCCGGAAGCGTTCCTGGCGCTGCTCGTGCGGCGGAATTTCATCTCCTCCGCGGCAACGGTCCGCAGGACCGTGCTCGACGAGGTCGGCCTTTTCGATCCGGCCACCGTTCCCGCCGAGGACTACGGGCTCTGGCTGCGGATCGCGGCCGCGGGCCACGTTTGCGTTCGGGTAGCCGGGAACCTCGTCGTCTACCGCGACCGCCCCGGCTCCATCTCGGCAGACGATCTGGCGGTCCGAACGGCGGCGAGCCGCGCGCTCGGCGCGATCGCCGAGAACCCGGCGGTACACGCTCCGATCCGGGCGCAGGCGGCGGCGCGGATCGCCGCGATCGAAGCTTCCCTCGCGGCCGAGCCGCCCGACAGCGTGGCCCGGCGGACCCGTGCGCTCCTCCGCCGGCGTCTGCCCTGGCCGCTCCTCTGGCGGATCCGCCCGCCCGAGCTCGTCGCGCGGGCGTTCCCGGATCTGGACGCGCTCTAGGAGCGGGCTAGCGGGCGAGCTCCCCGGCGAGAAAGAGCGCGAGTGGATCCGGGGCGCCCGAGACCTCGACCCGGGTCCGGGGCCCGACCCGGACGAGCCGCATCTCCGCCGCGGCGCGAAACCCCGCCTTCTCGAAGGCGCGCCGGGAGGAGTGATTCTGGGTCTCGACCTTCGCGATCAGCGTCTCGGCGCCCGCGGAGGCGAGGCTGCTCGCGATCTTCGCGAGTGCGGCCGGGGCGATCCCGCGGCCGCGAAAGGCGGCGACGGTGACGACGTCGTCGACACAGACCGTGCCCGGGGGCAACGGCAGCCAGCCGTCCGGGGAGGCGATCGACGGAGCCCGCACGGGGTAGGTCCAGCAGAGAAAGGCCGGCTCGCCGCCGAGGCAGGCCACCCACGGCTCGCCTTGCGCCTCGAACCTGCGGCGCGCGCTCAGCGGGCCACCGCCGGGGAGGCCCGCCAGCAGCCCGGGATTCGAGTTCCCGGGTCGGATCAGCTCGAGCCCCTCGAGCCCGAGCTCCGTGGGCTCGCCGAGCGGGAGCCGATACCAGACGTGGGCCTCGCGCAGGAAGACCCGCTTTCGCGCCGCCGCCGCGGCGATCAGGGCCGTGCCGGAGAGGCCGTGGCGCCGCAGGCCGCGCCGGAGGTGCTCGATCCGCCCGGGGTCGGCCCGCCGGGGACGCTTCGCGAACGCGAGTCCGGCCAGCGTCGCTGCGAGGCGATTGACGGACGAGTCGTCGGGAACGCCGAAGGCGCGCAGTCGGTAGCGGTCGGTTCCGGAGTCGTTCCAGCCTGGGTCGAAGCTCCGGGCCGACACGTAGCCCGCCCGGCGCGCCAGCCGGAGCTCCCGCTCGCCGTAGGAGCCGTTCGGAAACGCCAGATGCCGGCACGGCCTCCCGGTCAGCGCCTCGACCTCGGCCTTCGAATCGAGGATCTCGCTCGCGGCGCGCTCGTCGCTGCAGCGGGGAAGGATCGGATGGAAGCGCGTGTGCGAGCC
>DASUWJ010000003.1:0-27301 GCA_036378475.1 Gaiellaceae bacterium | reverse complement strand
ACCGGCCTGCCGAAGCGTCGTCTGCTCGGCAGGAGATCATCGATCAGCACGTAAAGGCACGTCAGCAAGGTGTCGAGGTCGGCGGACATCGCGATCCTCCTGGGTCGACGGTCTGTGAGCACCGCCGACTTCGGCGCCTTTGCCGGTCCCTTCTACTTAGGAATCAATCGTCTAGGTGCTCGGCGCTGTCGCTCGCTTGACCGACGTGGATATACCGGCGCTCGTGGGATGACCGCGTACGACGCTGCCTACGTCGCCGTCGCCGAGGCGGTCGGCGCATCGCTCGTCACGGACGACGACCTCATCATCGAGATCGCTAGCGAGATTGCGCAGCCTCTCGCCGAGAGCCAAAGCTGAGGGCGCCAGTCATGCTCGTCGCTCTGCCCATCGACGTGTCGTGACCGGTACCAGTTGCGCGTTCTCAGAGCCTAGGATTGCAGCGGTGACCGAGGCCCACGTCTCAGCGATTGTGGACGAGTTCGAGGCAGCGTGGAACGCGCACGATATGAGGCGGTTTGCAGCCTGCTTCGCCGACGATGCCGAATTCGTCAACGTCGCCGGGATGTGGTGGCGAGGTCGCGAGGAGATCGAGCAGAAGCATGTGGCAGCTCACGCCGCCGGCCTCAAGGACAGCACGATGCGGGCGCAGCTCGCGGCCTTCAAGGAGATCGGCCCGAGCATTGGACTGGCACACGTGACGTGGGAACTGGACGGGCATGATCAGAGCGGCTCCGCCCGCATCGCAGACACGCGCCGGGGCGTGATGTCTTGGACGGTGCGTGATCGCCAGGGAACGGTCGAAATCGTCTCGGCCCATAACACCGATACGCTCGCCCCACCGTCGGACTGACCCGGTCAACCTGCGCAGTTCGATACGCGCTCAGCTGTAGGAAGCGTGCAGACGCCCCGCGCGCAATCCCGACCGTTTGCGCAATATCGGTTATGGCGAGGGCCGGAATCGAACCGGCGACACCACGGTTTTCAGCCGTGTGCTCTACCAACTGAGCTACCTCGCCGCTTTTGCTGCGGGCCCAGCGTAGCGTGCTGGGGTCTGGGGAGCGGCCGCCACGGCGACCCCGAGCTTGCCGGCGGCAAAAGACACGGCTGCCGGTCGAGCGACCGACGTCAACTGCTTGCACCATCGGGCGCCATCGACGCCAGACGGGCCTGCGAAGATCCGGCCGACCCCTCCGTTGCTCCAAAGAGAAGGACGTCCGGGCCGGTGCTACCGCGCCGCGAACGTCCTTCGCTAGCTCGAAACCTAAGCCCGCTCGGCCTTGCGGGCAAGAAGCGCCGTGCCCGAGCCGGCAGAAATTTCCGCAAAATCCGTGAAGCCGCGCGCGCCGAGCTCGCTGCGGAGACGCTCCGCGGGAACGTAGATCGGCGTGCCGGTGCCGCCGGAGAAGGCGAAGAGAACGAAGCCGCCGCCGGCGAGCACGCGCTCGAGCTCGTCGAAGAAGGGGATCATGTTCCCCAGTCCGACGAGCTCGAACGACCGATCGTCGTAGGGGAGCTCCGCGGCGTCCGCGACCTCGAACCGGACGCGCTCGCGCAGCTCGGGCGGTGTCTTCGAGCTCGCCGCCGCCACCATCGCCGGGGCGAGGTCGACGCCGGTCACCTGCGCCTCGGGAAACCGCCGCGCGATCACAAAGGCTCCCTCGCCCGTGCCGGTGCCGAGATCGAGCGCGCGCCGAGGCGCCGGCTTGACGCGCTCAAGCGCTGCTTCGTAGGGCGCGTAGGCATCCTCCGAGCGGATCGCGTCCCAGTGCGGGGCCAGCCGCTCGAACTGGAGGCGCATAACGGGGCGCAGGACACGCCAAAGGCTCGGCCTGCGAACGACGAGATTGGTCGCCAGACGCGCGAACTTGCGGCCGAGTTGCTCGAGGTTCAAGGCGCGCCCAGCCGGATCCGCACCTCCTGCCCGGGCGTCGCGGAAAAGAGTGAGGCGGAGTGGCCGCCGTTCAGCGCCAGCGCGATGTTGCGGTAGGAGTCCTCGTACAGGATCACGTCGCCGTTTCGGGCGTCGCTGAACGTCCGCGCGGCCACGGCGTAGTAGCGCTCCAGCCCGAGCTCAAGCTCGACGGTCGTCCCAGGCGAGACGTCGGCCTGCTGCAGGTGCTCGCGCGTCAGGTTGAGCTGGACGTTGCCGAAGCGGTCGACGTAGAGCACGGTGGCGCGGATCCGGTTCTCGCCGATCTCGGGTGCCGGGATGTCGAGCCGGGCGAGCGCGTCCACGGCGAGCGGCGGCCCCAGCTCCTCGAGGTCGACACCGGAGGCGAGGTGGGCGGCGGCCGGGGCGAACAGGTCGCGGCCGTGAAACGTCCGCGAGACCGAGGCGAGGGCGTACTTCGCGTTGGCCAGCTCGTGCGCAGCCTCGATCCCGCCGAGCCGCTCGGCCGCGGGCACGAGCAAGCCGTTGTCCGGCCCGACGAGCAGCCGCCCCTCGCCGCTGCGGAGCGCAAGCGGACGCCGGGAGCCGCCGACCCCGGGGTCGACGACCGCGAGGTGCACCCCCTCGGGCATATAGGGCGCCGTGTTCGCGAGTACGAGCGCGCCCTGCAAGACGTGCTGCGGGGGAATGCCGTGCGTGATGTCGATGATCTCAACCTCCGGCGCGATTCGCTTGATCACCCCATGACAGGTGCCGACGAAGTCGTCCTGCAGGCCGAAGTCGCTCAGGAAGCTGACGAACACACGGCGACGTTAACGCGTGGCCTCCAAGATGGCGGCCAGAAGTCCCTCAAGATCATGGCTCGTCGCCTCCGCCAGCACGCGGAGACCCGCGGCTGCGGCTGCCGCGCTCGTCTCGGGTCCAATCGAGACAGTGGGGATCTGCAACCCGAGCGCGGCGAAGGCGCGGGCGGCAGACGCTGAGGCGAGCACGACCAGGTCGCCCTCGAGCGGCGCGGGCGGCTCGACCGCTCGCGTGCGGTAGAGCGAGACGAAGTCGGCCCCGAGCTCGTCGGCGAGCAGTCGCCGTGCGCCCTCGGCGCCGGCGAAGAGCACCCGTCCGGCAGGGCGCGGCAGCTCCGCCAGCAGGCCCTCCTGGGTCGAGACCGTGGCGACGAGATCGACCTCTCCTCCCCAGGCCTCGGCCGTGGCACGGCCGATCGCGGCCACCCGGCGTGGCTCGCCGAGCGCGCGCCGGCGCAGCTCGAGCGCAGCGGTGATGCTCGTCAGCAGGAGCCAGTCGTACCCGCTCAGGTCGACCGGGCCGGTCTCGATCGGCTCCAGCTCGAGAAGCGGCGAGACGACCACCTCGAAGCCGAGCTCGAGCAGCCTGTCCGCCAGCACGCCCGAGCGCTCCTCGGGCCGCGTGAGGACGATCGTCAGCCGGCGGTGAATGCGAGCAGCTCCTGCGCCAGGCCGGCCGGATCGGTGCCGCTTCGCCGTTCGATCCAGGAACCGTCCTCCGAGGCGACGAGAGCGGTCAGCCGCTCTCCGTCGTGGTACGCCGCAACCGGCGCCAGACAGCCCCCGCCGAGCGCGGCTACGCAGGCGCGCTCGGCCTCGACGCGGCGGCGCGTCTCGGCGTCGTCTGCGCTCGAGACGAGTTCGGCCTCTCCGGCCCGGATCTGAAGAGCGAGTGCGCCCTGGCCGGCCTCGGGCAGCAGGGCGTCTGGCGCGAACCTGTGGCCGACCTCGGCCGCGAGGCCAAGCCGATCCAAGCCGCAGGCGGCGAGCACGACGGCGTCCAGGCCGCGCTCGCTCCGCTTGCGCAGGCGGGTATCGATGTTCCCGCGCAGCGGCTCGATCGCAAGCTCCGGCTCGAGTGCGAGCAACTGGGCGCGCCTGCGAACGGAGGCGGTGCCGACGCGCATTCCCGGCCGAAGCTCCGAGGCGCCGCAGAGCGCGTCGCGCGGATCGTCCCGGCTCAGGTACGCGCCGACCGCGAGGCCCTCCGTGTCGGAGGAGGTCATGTCCTTCGCCGAGTGAACGGCGACGTCGATCCGCCTGGCGAGCAAGGCCTCTTCGAGCTCCTTCACGAAGACGCCACGCGCGCCGATCTCGCCGAACGGCTTCGTCCGGTCCTTGTCGCCGGCCGTCGTGATCGGAACGAGCGCGATCTCGACGCCCTCCCGCCGCAGGCGCGCGGCGGTCCGCTCCGCCTGCGTCAGCGCGAGGCGGCTACCCCGACTGCCGATCCGGATCAGCATCGAGCCCGAACAGGTGCCGGATGGCATCGGCGTACGCGGCTCCATCGGCGCCTGCAGCGGCCTGCTTCAGGCGCACCGTGGGATCGTGCAGGAGCTTGTTCACGATCTGAACCGTCACCGCCTCGACGGCGCGTCTCTCCTCCTTCGACAGGCGACTGAGCCGCCGGTCGGCACGGGCGAGCTCACGGGCCCGAATCTCCTCGGCACGGCCCCGGAGCGAGGCGATCGCCGGCACCACGCCGCGCGAGGCCTGCCAGGCACGAAACCGCTCCGCCTCCTCGGCCACGATCGCCTCGGCGCTGGCCGAAGCACCCTCCGCCGATCCCGTACCGACCGCTTCGTCGAGGTCGTCGACGTCGTAGAGAAACGCGTAGGGGAGCGCTGCGATCTGCGGATCCAGGTCGCGCGGCACGGCGAGATCTAGCAGGAGCAGCGGCCTGCGCTCGCGCGAGGCCAGTGCGGCCTCGACCTGCTCGCGTGTGAGGACGAAGCCCGGCGAGGCGGTCGAGCCGACGACGATGTCCGCCTCGCCCAGCGAGCCACTCACCTCCTCGAGCCGAAGCGGGGCGGCCCCGAAGCGCTCCGCGAGCAGGGCACGCCGCTCCTCGCCACGGTTCGCGACGGCGCTGATCCGGGCACCGCGCGCGACCAGGCGGGCCGCGGTGCGCTCGCCGATCTCCCCGGCGCCGAGCAGCAGAACTCGCCGGTCGGAGAGGTCGCCGAGCACGCGCTCTGCCAGCACCGAGGCCGCGGTCGCGGCCGAGGTGGCGGGATCGCCCAGGGGGGCCTGGGTGCGAACCTTCCGCCCGACCCGCAACGCCTCTCGGAACAGGCGGTCGAGGAGCGGGCCCGGCGTGCCGAGCGCGTAGGCGGCACGAACCTGGCCGAGGATCTCGGTCTCCCCGCGAAGCCGTGAATCGAGGCCCGCCGCGACGCGGAAGAGGTGACGGGCCGCCTCGTCGTCACGGCGCCGGTAGACGGCTTCCTGGAGCTCGTTACCCAGGGCGCCGGCGGCGCGCTCCTCCGCGCCGGGCCCGGCGACGTAGAACTCCGTCCGGTTGCAGGTGGACAGGCAGACGGCCTCACCGTCATCGCCGGCGAGGGAGCGGGCCAACTCGGCGGCGCGCTCTGGCGCGAGCGCCACCCGCTCGCGAACCTCGAGCGGGGCGCTTTTGTGAGAGACCCCGAGGAGCGTCAGCTCACCCAACCGGAACCTCCCGGCGCGGTTCCGCCTGGGCCGGCTGCGCCCGGAGGCGCTCGGTCAGCTCGCCGAGCTCGCGCTCGAGCCGGACGAGCTTGAGGGCGATGATCAGGACGTACACGAGTACCGCGACGAAGAGCACGCCGTACGCGGCGCCGACGTACTTCTCCGCCGAGGTGAGGGCCAGGATCATGCCAGGAGCTCCCGCAGTTCCCGCAGGCGGGCATCGAGCCGCTTGCCGGCCAGCTCGACGCGGTAGAGCGTCGCCGCCAGCGAGAGCATCGCCGCGAGCGAGACGCAGAAGGTGAGGAACATCGAGCCGGCCATCTGCGGGCCCTGCAGGGTGAAGACGACCGGATGGATCAGCTGGTTCGCGAGCCTGATCGCCAGAAAACTGATCGGGATCAGGATCACGCCGAAGAGCGCGTAGACGGCGCAGATGTTTGCCCGGGAAGGCCCGGGCTCGAGCGAGTAGCGAAGCATGAAGTAGGCGCCGTAGAAGAGAAAAAGGACGAGGAAGAGGACGAGCTGGCTCTCGCTCCAAAGCCACCAGTGGCCCCAGGAAATCTTGGCCCAAAGCGATCCGGTCACGAGCGTCAGCGAGCCGAAGATGACGCCCTGATGGATCGCGACGTAGCTCTCGAGGTCGGCGCCCGGCTGGCGCCTCCAGAGGTGACGAAGCGCCTTCCACGCCCCCCAGCCAAACGCCGCGTAGGCCGTCAAGGCAACAGGCACGTGGATGTAGAAGATGCGTTGGGAGAAGCCCTGGTCGCTGTCGGTGGGGACGTAGAAGAAGATCAGCGAGACCGCGGCCGCCATCAGCAGCGCGCTCAGCCCGGCGAGCGCCGGCACGGGATTGTCTCTCACGGCCCGACCCACGAAATCACCTGCATCTTGGCAGAAGCCCGCGGAGCCGAACCGGTTGGCCGCACGGCTCCGCGCGAGGGGGCGACAACGGCGGCGAAGCCGCGCCGGGATCCGGAGGCAAGCCGGCTTTTGGCCGGTACACTCGCGCCGTGCAGCAAAGGGGGAACCCGGTGCGGCTCGTGATTGCGCTCTCGGTGGCCGCCGCGCTCGCCGTCTTCCTGCTCTACACGAGTCTTGCCGGCGGGGTGGCGACGCCCTCGCTCAGCCCGAGCCAGCTGGCCGGCCACCGGGGAAGCGTGGCGGTCAGCGGCTACGTGCTCTCGGTCATGGGCGACCCCCATTCGGCCGGCGGCTACCGCTTCCACCTGCGGGACATCAACGGCCCCCATCAGTCGGTGCGCGTGCCCGTCGTCTACCACGGCACCGCGCCGGACCTCTTCCGCGCCGGCCGGGACGTCTACGTCACGGGCAGCTTCGACGGGAGGCGCCTGGTCGCGAGCTCGATCGTGACCAAGTGCCCCTCCAAGTACTCGCCCGCCACCTGACGTGCAGGATCTCGGCCGGGCCGCGCTGGCTCTCGCGCTCGCACTGGCGCTCTACGCCGTCGTTGGCGGGGGCCTCGGGGCCTACACGCGGCGGCGCCGGCTCGTCGACTCGGCCCGAAACGCGCTCTACGCCTCGTTCGGGGCCAGCGTCGTCGCGGCGCTCGTCCTGCTGAACGCCTTCCGTACGCGCGACTTCACCTTCTCCTACGTCGCCGAGCACTCGAGCAAGGCGCTCCCCTTCCCCTACCTGTACACGGCGTTTTGGGGCGGCCAGGCCGGCTCGCTTCTCCTTTGGCTCTGCGTCCTGACCGGGCTCGGCTCGGCGGCGATCGCCCTCAATCGCAGCCTGACGCGGGAGGTCCTGCCCTGGACCGTGCCCGTCCTCGGCGCCGTCGCCACCTTCTTCGCCTTCATGCTCGTCTTCGTCGCCAGCCCGTTCGTGACCCAGGTCGCTCCCGCCGACGGCGCCGGCCTGAACCCGAGCCTGCAGAACCCCTACATGATGATCCATCCGCCCCTGCTCTATCTCGGCTACGTGGGGCTGACGATCCCCTTTGCCTTCGCCTCCGCGGCGCTTCTGTCCGGTCGCTTGGACGAGCGCTGGATCGTGGCGACGCGCCGGTGGACGATCATCGCCTGGACCGCGCTTGGGATCGGGATCCTGCTCGGTTCGAAGTGGGCCTACGAGGAGGTCGGCTGGGGTGGCTACTACGCCTGGGATCCGGTCGAGAACGCCGCCCTGATGCCCTGGCTGGCCTCGACCGCGTTCCTGCACTCGGTGATGGTGCAGGAGAAGAAGAACATGCTCCGGGTCTGGAACGCCGCCCTCGTCAGCGGCGCCTTCTGCCTCTCGATCTTCGGCACCTTCCTGACCCGGAGCGGCCTGATCAACTCGATCCACTCCTTCGCGCAGTCTCCGATCGGCGCCTGGTTCCTCGGGCTCATCTGTCTCACGGCGGCCTTCTCGACCGGGCTGATCCTCTGGCGCCTGCCGGCGCTCCGGGCGCGCACGAGGCTCGAGTCGCTCGCCTCACGCGAGGCGGCCTTCCTCTACAACAACCTGCTTCTCGTCGCCTTCACCCTGACGGTGCTCTGGGGCGTGGCCTTCCCGCTCCTGTCGGAGGCCGTGCGCGGAGAGGCGGTCACGGTCGGACCGCCCTACTACGACTTCTTCCTGAAGGCATTCGGCCTGCCGCTTCTGCTTTTGATGGGGATCGGGCCGCTCGTCGCCTGGCGCCGGACCTCCCGCGCCGCCTTGCGGAGCGCGGTGCTTTGGCCGGCGGCAGCGGCGCTTGCCGCCGGGGTCGTCCTGATCGCCCTTGGAGCCGGCTCGAGCACGCCGGGCCTGCTCGCCTACACGTTCTCCGCCTTCGTGCTCGGCGCGATCGTGCTCGAGTTCGTGCGTGGCACCCGGGCGCGGAAGGCGCTCGGCGCGCCGGGCTGGTGGGCGGCGCTCAGCGGTCTCATCGCCCGCAACCGCCGCCGCTACGGAGGCTACGTCGTCCACGCGGCGGTCGTCCTGCTCGCGATCGGGATCGCGGGCTCGAGCGCCTACGGCGCGACGAAGATCGCGCACCTCGCCCCGGGCCAGTCGCTGGCGATCCGCGACTACCGGCTTCGCTACCTGGGCAGCTTCCAGCGCCGAAGCGGCAATCACGAGGAGCTGCGGGCACGCCTGCTCGTCAGCCGCGGCGGCCAGATGCTCGGAACCTACACCGCCGGCAAGAACTTCTACTTCGCCGAGAACCAGACGAACAACGTGGTCGCGATCCGCCACGACCTCCTGCGGGCCGAGGACCTGTTTGTGATCGGAGACGAGTTCAGCGCCAAGGGCGGCTCCGTCTACCTGAAGGTGCTCGTGAAGCCGCTCGTCAACCTGATCTGGCTCGCGGGCTTCGTCTTCCTGCTCGGCTCGCTGATCACGCTCTGGCCGGACCTGCGCGAGCAGCGACGCCTGAGCGAGCGCGCCGAGCTCGGGGCTGTCGCGGCTACTCCGTGACCACGTATTCGAACGCCGCCCAGGCCGCCAGACAGAAGACCGCGTCGTAGAGCGCGAGAAACCAGAGGTACTTCGTGCTCGAGTGGGCGAGGCTGGCGCCGACACCTCCGACCACGATCGGAATCGCGGGCGGCAGGAACAGGAGCGGCAGCAGCAGGTCGCGGGCACGGCCCGCCGCGGCCATCGCCGCCAGCACGGTCCCGACC
Organism: Gaiellaceae bacterium; assembly: GCA_036378475.1. Taxonomy (GTDB): domain Bacteria; phylum Actinomycetota; class Thermoleophilia; order Gaiellales; family Gaiellaceae; genus 13-2-20CM-68-14. Next base: position 18,326 of record DASUWJ010000003.1, on the reverse strand, counting down.
GCGCAGATGCCAAGGTCGGCGAGAGCGACGCCACCGACGGTCGCCCCGTCGACGGGGGTGAAAAAGAGCGCGAACGCCGGCAGCGCGACGAGCTCGGCGAGGACGAGAAAGGCGAGCGTCGAGACAACCTTGCCCGCCCAGATCGCGCTTCGATCCGAGGGAGCGAGGACGAGACCGTCGAGCACGCCCTGTTCGCGCTCGGCGACGAAGGCCCGACCCAGGCCAAGGAGCGCCGTGAAGACGATCGCCACCCAGAGCAACCCGACCGCGGCGTGGGCCGAGGCGTGGGCCGGCAACGCGAAGTGGAAGACGACGAGCACCGCGACGACGAAGAGCAGCATCGCCGGCAGGGTGTCGCGCGCCCGCAGCTCGAGCAGCAGGTCCTTGCGAGCAAGGGCGCCGGCGTCGGCCAGGTAGCGCCTCATCGGAGCGCCAGCCTCCCGGTCGCGAACCGCTCGAGCCGCTCGGGTGCGTGGCTCGCGACGAGCAGGGTCCGCTCGCGGCGAAGCTCGTCCAGCTCTCGCTCGAGCAGAGCCACGCCCTCCGCATCGAGGGCGTTCGAGGGCTCGTCCAAGACCAGGAGCTCCGGTTCGTGCAGCAGCGTCCGACAGAGCGCGAGCCGCTGTAGCAGCCCCCGCGAGTACGAGCCCGCGCGCTCGTTTCGCGCCTCCCAGAGCCCGAACCGCTCGAGCAGCATGCCGATCCGCTCGCGGCGCTCCGGCACGTGGTAGAGCCGACCGTAGAGGTCGAGGTTCTCGAGCGCGGTCAGCTCCCGGTAGACGAGGGGCTCGTGCGCGAGATAGCCGATCTGCGCGCGGCCCGCGTCGAGCTCGAGCTCGCCGGCCGTGGGTGCGAGCAGCCCGACGCAGAGGCGAAGGAGCGTCGTTTTGCCGGCCCCGTTCGGACCCGAGACGACGAGGAAGCCGCCGCGCTCGAGCCGGAAGTCAACCGGGTCGAGCGCGTGCTTGGCGCCGAACCTGCGGGCGAGGCCACGCGCGCGGATCATGAGGCCACCGTCGCAAGGGCCTGCCGCTCGAAGACCTCGGCGACGGTGTCTGCCGAGGGCGGGTCGAGCAGGTTCGGGAGCAGGTCCTCGTCCGGCTCGGGATAGCCGCTGGCCCGGATCGCCTCGGACGCCGCCTCGAGCTCGTACTCGGTGCGGCGAAACTCGACCTCCGGCCCGAGCAGCGCCCAGTACGCACCGCGCCGGCCCTCGTAGGGCATGCCCACGCTGCCTGCATTGACGAGACGGTGCCGGCCGGCCGTGCGGTCGAACTGGTGGTGGGTGTGGCCGCAGACGACGAGGTGCTCCTCGACCCCGGAGAGGATCGAGCGCAGGCGCGCCTCCGCGCTGACGATCGTCAGGATCTCGTTCTCGTCTCGGGGAGAACCGTGACAGAAAAGCGTCGGCCCGAGGCCGTCGACCTCGATCTTCAGGGTGGGCGGCAGCGCCTCGAGCAGCTCGCGCTGGTGCCGGGAGAGCTGGCTGAAGACGAAGCGGCGCCGGCGTTTCGCCAGCTCGCCCCCGACGTCCTCGGCTGGCACGTCGGCGTTCCCGCGCAGGCAGCGGGCGCGCGGACCGAGCGCCTCGACCCGCTGCATCGTCTCCCGCGGCATCGGCCCGGAGACGATGTCGCCTCCGAAGACGAGCAGCGCGTCGCCGGGCACCTCGGCCAGAACCGCCTCGAGCGCCGGCAGGTTGCCGTGAACGTCGTTCAGGACCGCGACCCTCACAGGGCCGCCTCGGCCAGCACGAAGGCGAGAAAGACGATGCTGATCACCCCGTTCAGGGTGAAGAACGCGGCGTCCAGGCGGCGCAGGTCTCCGGGTCGAACGAGCCCGTGCTCGTAGGAGAGTAGGAGCGCCACCGCGGCGACGCCGAGCCAGTAGAAGAGGCCCAGGTGCAGGACGACGCCGACCCCGGCGAGCAGCCCGACCGTAACGAGATGGGCGAGGCGCGCGGCCCAAAACAGCCGCTGCTCGCCGAAGCGGGTCGCAAACGAATGCAAGCCCTGCTCGCGGTCGATCTCGAGATCGAACAGGGAGTAGAAGAGGTCGAACCCGGCCACCCAGAAGGCGACGGCCCCACCGAGGGCCCAGGCCTGCCAGGGCAGCCGGCCGCTGATCGCGACCCAGCCGCCGACGGGGGCGAGCCCGTCGAGCGCACCCAGCCAGAAGTGGCAGAGCCAGGTCCAGCGCTTCAGGTAGGGGTAGACGACGAAGCCGGCGACCGGGATCGGCCACAGCCAGCGCACGAGCGGCTGGAGCTGGAAGACCGCGAGCAGAAACAGACCGAGCGAGGCCGCGCAGAAGACGGCGACCTGGGCCCGCGAGAGGAGCCCGCTTGGCAGCTCGCGCGCCGCCGTGCGCGGATTTCGCTCGTCGATCGCCGCATCGATCAGGCGGTTCAGGCCCATCGCGAGCGAGCGGGCGCCCACCATCGCCACGGTGATCCAGAGAAGCTTGCTCGCCGGCGGGATGCTCCGGGTGCAAAGGAGCGCGCCCACGTAGGCGAAGGGCAGGGCGAAGACCGTGTGCTCGATCTTGACCAGCGAGGCGAAGCGCCTCGGATACGAGGCCGCTGCCGTACTCACGTCTGCCGGTGCGCGGTCTGCTCTCCGGCGAGCAGCTCGAGCGCGTGGCTGAGTGCGGGCTGCAAGACGGCGAAGCCGTCGCGGCAACCGCCGGGGGACCCGGGTAGGTTCACGATCAGCGAGCGGCCCCGCACACCCGCGAGCCCGCGGGAGAGCAGGCCGTGCGGCGTCCTGGCGCGCGAGTCGGCGCGGATCGCCTCGGCGATGCCGGGCGCCGGACGATCGAGCAGCTCCGCGGTCACCTCCGGCGTCACGTCCCGGGGGCCGAGTCCCGTGCCGCCGGTCGTCAATACGAGCGAGGCCGCCGCGGCGAGCGCAACGAGCGCCTCGGCCAGCTCCTCGCGCTCATCGGGGACGGCCCGGCGCTCGACCTCGTAGCCTTCGGCGGCGAGCAGCTCGGCCAGGAGCCGGCCGCTCTCGTCCTCGCGGGAGCCTGCGGCGACACCGTCGGAGACGGTCAAAACGGCGGCCTTCACAGAGGCACCTTCGTCTTCTCGAGCAGGCGCACCTCGGCGATCACGAGCTCCTTGTCGATCGCCTTCGCCATGTCGTAGACGGTCAGCGCGGCGACCGCCGCGGCCGTCAGCGCTTCCATCTCGACCCCGGTCTGCGCCGTCGTCTCGACGGCCGCCTCGATCTCGACCCCGCGGGCACCGAGCTCGGCGCGGACCTCGATCAGAGACAGTGGCAGCGGATGGCAGAGCGGGATCAGCTCGGCGGTTCGCTTCGCCGCCATGATTCCTGCGATCTGAGCCGTCGCCAGCGCATCCCCCTTCGGCAGCTCGCGCAGGCGCCTCGCGGTCTTCGGCGCCATCTGCACCGAGGCCGCCGCGACCGCCCGGCGCCGAGCGGGCGGCTTGTCGCCCACGTTCACCATCCGCACCGAGCCCGCCGGATCGACGTGGGAAAGCTCACTCATGCCGCGAACGCTAGCGGGAGGCGACCGGCGCGACCCAGCGGTCGAGGTCCGCGAGCTGGGCGGCGATCCAGCCCGCCTGGTCGTGCTCGTGGACGTGGGCGCGGATCGCCTCGAGCCTGGAGCGCCGGCGCTCGAGCGGCAGCTCGAGCGCGCGGTGGATCGCGTCGGCTTGAGCGGAGACGTCGAATGGGTTGACCGTGACGGCCCACTCCCCGAGCTCCTCATGGGCGCCGGCATTCTCGGACAGGATCAGCGTGCCCGCGCGCGTGTTCACCAGGGGCGCCTCCTTCGCGACCAGGTTCATACCGTCGAAGATCGCGTTGACGAGCAGGACGTCGAATTGCTTGTACGCCGCGACTGACTGGGCGAAGTTGTCCTCGATCTTCAGCTCGATCGGAATCCAGCCCTCGCGCTGGAAGCGGTCGTTGACCCGACGCGTCTCGCGCTGGACGGCGCCGAGATACTCGGAGTACTCGGGGATGTCCTGACGGGACGGATCGAGCAGCGCGAGCATGCCGACCCGTCCGTGCATCTCCGGATGGGCGTCGAGGTAGAGCTCGAAGGCCCGGAATCCGCGCACGACGTTCTTGGACGGATCCGTGCGGTCGACCCGCACGACGAGCTTCTCGGGTCGGCGTTCGACGATCTCCCGCTCGGCCGCGAGCACGCCGGCGCTCTCGGCGAGCTCTTCGAACTCGGCCGGGTCGACGGAGATCGCGTGATGCGTGACGAGTGTGCGGCGGCCGCGGTAGGAGGCGACGCCCTCGGCGAAGTCGCAGCTCGCACCTGCGATGTCGCTCGCGCAGCGGAGGAGGTTCAGGCGCCAGCGCTGGGTGTGCACGCCCACGAGGTCGTTCGCGAGCAGGCCGTCGTGGATGGCCAAGCGGATCGCCTCCGGGAGCACGTTCCAGTAGTCGCGCTGGGGCCAGGGGATATGGATGAAGTGCGCGAGGGTCGCCTCGGGTGCCTGCTCACGGACGAAGCGCGGCGCCAGGTAGAGGTGGTAGTCGTGGAAGAAGACCGCCGCGTCGGGTTCGTGCTCAAGCTCGGCGAGGACGGCGTCCGCGAAGGCTTGGTTGACGCGAACGTAGCCCTCGTGCCAGGCCTGGTAAATACCGTTGTCGACGACCGGCGTGTAGGCGAGCTCCCACAGGTAGTGCTGCAGGAACCAGAGCAGCGGGTTCGCGAACACGTTGTAGAAACGGTCGTAGGCGGATTCGTCGTGGTCGATCAGCCGCAACCGAAACGGCGACCCGTCGGCCGCCAGCTCCTCGACCGCCTCCCCGCCGGCGAGCCGCGCCACCGCGCGCTCCTCCTCGCCCATCGCGCTGGCAAGCCAGGTCACATCGTGCTGAGAGACAAGAGGGCGGAGCGCCGTGACGAGGCCGCCGCCGCCACGCTTGCTGAGGCGCTCCCCGTCCTCGCCCCGCACGTAGGAGACCGGCCCCCGGTTGGAGACGACGATCAGCTTGCGGCGGCCGCTCATGCAGGAGAAGCGTAACCCCGCGCCGGGCGGGGAAACCTACGCCGCCACGACGACCGCGAGCTCGGCGCCGGCGGTGTCGTTTCCGAGCAGGGTGTTGAAGAGAACGAGCCAGTCCCGCAAAAGCCGCGGCATCAGGAAGTTGCGGCGTACGAACTCCTTGCCCTTGAGCGCACGCAGTCTCGCCTCGCGCGGATCGCGCAGGATCTCGATGCAGGCCTCGGCGCACTCTGCAGGGGAGTCGACGAGCCAGCCCGTCTCGCCGTCCTGAATCTGCCGGACAATCCCGCCCACCCGGCCGGCGACGGTGGGCCTCGTCTTCCAGAGCGCCTCGGTGACCGTCAGGCCGAAGCCCTCTCGAATCGACTTCTGGATCACCGCATTCGCGTGCACCTGGAAGGCGTTGACCTCGACGCCGCCGATGTTGTTCAGGTTCGAGAGGATGTAGACGTCGGGGTCGCCCTGCGCGTAGGCGACGGTCTGGTTGTAGTAGTCCCAGCCCTCGGGATCGTCGTGCGCCATCGAGCCCACGAGGGCCAGCTGCACCTCGGGAAAGCGCGCCTTGACCTGCCGGTAGGCATCGATCACGCCGAGCGGGTCCTTCCAGGGGTCGAAGCGCGAGATCTGGGTCAGAATCGGCCGCTCGACGTCGATCCCGAACTGGTCGACGATGTAGGCGGCGTCCTCCGGGGAGAGGGCCATGTTCTTCGGCGTCAGCGGATCGATCGCCGGCGGCCAGATATAGGACTGCGGCAGCCCGGCTGCCGCGGGAACGTATTCCCTCATGTGAAAGATCGCGGCGTCATAGCGGCCGAGGGCCGGGAGCAAGAACTCGAGCACGTGCTCGTTCGGCGCCGAGAGATCGATGTGACAGCGCCAGATCCAGCGGGCCGGCGAGGCGGCAAAGTGCTCGATCATGAACGCCGGCTGCGGGTCGTGGACGATCACGAAGTCGTAGTCGTCCTCGAGCTCGCGCGCGTTCAGCTCGTTGTAGCGGCGGTAGACCTCTTTCTGCTCGGCGGTGAGATCCTGCGGCGAGCCCTGCAGCGCGTTGTGGATCGCCTTCGTCGCGCCGAAGAACTCCTCCGCGCCGGCGATGATCCGCCATTCGACGGCGAGTCCAGCGTCCCGCATGAGCGGGACGAGGGCGTAGTTGATCTCGGCGACCCCGCCGCCGAAGGCGGTGGCCGACAGGTGCAGGACGCGCTTGCCCTCCAGCTGGCCGGCAAGCTGGCGGATCTCCTCCATCAGGCCGCGGGAGGCGATCGTGCCGTAGTCGACGAGCGACTTGGTTCCGACGTTAACGAGTTGGAGCATGGCTCGAGAGCGGCTGTGAGGCCCGCCTCACGTCACGATAGACAACGCTAGTTGCCCAAGAATTTCACGAAGCGAAGCAGTGATCCTCCCGACTCGCGCTCGCCGATCTCGACCTCGTCGGCAATCGCCCGGATGATCGCAATCCCAAGACCGCCCTCACTGAGGTCACCGTTCCCGCTTCCTTTGGACTCGGGCTCGAACCCCTGCCCGTCGTCTCCCACCTCCACGACCAGCCGGTCCGGCTCGAGCTGGTAGAGGATCTCCACGCTCCCCTTCCGTCCCTCCCGGTAGGCGTGCCGAACGGAGTTCGTGCAGGCCTCCGTCAGGGCGAGCTTGAGGTCGCTCAGCATTTCGTCGGACAGGGGCCGGACGCGCGCGATCGCGGTCAGGGCGAGCCGCCCCAGCGCGATGTACTCCGCTCTTGCGGGGAAGGTGAGTCGAACTGCACGGTCGTCCGCCGCCACGTTCCAGCCTCCTTCCCCTGCGGTTTCCGGCTCTAACCTCGGACCGGCGGCCGCTAGCGAGGACTGGCCGGGCGCTCGCCGAGCCTGATCGTAACCTGATGACGCTGGTCGCCCCGCACGAACGTGAGCGGAACCGACTGCCCCGGGGAGAGGTCCTCGGTCACGAGCCGGACGATGTCGGCCGCGCTTCCAACCCGATGGCCGGCGATCGAGACGATCACGTCACCGCCGCGAATGAACTCGGTGCCGAGCACCTCGACCGGATTGGAGCCGGCGTGCAGGCCCGCCGCCGCGCCCGGGCTGTGGCCATGGACGATCGTGATCACGGCGCCCTGGCGGACGGGGTACCCGAGTTGCTTGGCGACCGACGGAATCAGATCCTCGGTCTCGATGCCGATGTAGGCGTAGGAGACGCGGCCGGCCGAGATCAGCTGCAGCATCGAGCGCTTCGCCGAGTCGATCGGGACCGCGAAGCCGACCCCCGCGGCGGCGCCGGTGTCGCTTCGGATCTGGGCATTGATCCCGATCACCCGCCCCCTAGCGTCGAAGAGCGGGCCACCAGAGTTCCCGTGATTGATCGGTGCGTCGGTCTGGATCGCATCCACGAGGCTGTAGCGCGAGGTGAGCGAATCGATCGAGCGCCGCGTGGCGGAGACGACGCCGACCGTCAGCGAGTCGACGTTGCCGAACGGGCTACCGATCGCGGCCACGGGGTCTCCTACGTTGACCTGCGCCGACTGGCCGAGCGGCACGGGAGCGAGCCGGTGGGCGTGCGGATCGACCTTGATCAGGCCGACGTCGTCGTAGATATCCCAGCCGACAACCGTGGCCGGCACGCGGTCACCGTCTTCGAACTCGACGAAGACCTGCTGGGCAGGGATGGCCCGACCGCCGCCGCTCGCGCCCGCGGTCGTGATCACATGCGCATCCGTCAAGATGTAGCCCCTGGCGGAGACGACGAAGCCCGATCCCTGCGTCTCGAGAGCGCCGGAGCCGGTCTGGCCGTAGATTGCATCAATCGTCACAACACCGGCCGAGCGAGCCCGGTAGATCCGCGCCGGGCTGAAGCCGTTCCCGAGCAGCGGCCTCACCTCGGGCGCGGTGGCCGAGGAGATTGCCTGCGCGAGCGCCGGCGTCTGCACGATCACCGAGCGCCTTGTGCCGGAGTCGAGCCAGCCCGTCGCCTTGGCCAGGGCGAGCGCCGAAACGCCCCCGATCACGGCGGCAAGGAGCGAGAGCGTGACTGCAAAAGCCGCCCGGGAACGCACGCTCGCACTGTAGCTTCGCTCAGGGCGTCGTTTTCACGTCGAAACGGGATGGCTGGCCCGCCTTCCGCTCGGCGCTCGCCGCCCGCCGGCGGGGAAGCTCGTTCAGCGACGGCCTGAATCGTGCGAGGACCGCTCGCCGCCCGGGATTCACGGCCCGGGCGCCCCTTCCTTCGCCTGCTTTGCCGACGGGAGAACGAAGGTGAACACGGTCCGGCCCGGACGGGATTCAAGCGCGATCTCGCCTCCCATCAGCGCGGCCAGCTCGCGCGCGATCGCAAGGCCGAGCCCGCTCCCGGAGGCCTTCGTCCCCTCACCGCGGTAGAACCGCTCGAACAACTGCTCCCGATCTTCCTCGACGATCCCCGGGCCGTAATCCTCGACGACAACCGAGGCCTCGCCGTTCAGGCGCTGTGCCGAGACGCGCACCGGCGTCCCCCTGGGAGTGTGGACGAGCGCGTTCTCGATCAGGATCCGGACGATTTGCAGGACGCGCTGCTCGTCGCCCCGGGTCTCGGCAGCTCCGTTCGCAAGCAGCTCGAGCGGGTGCTCGGACGCCTTGGCGACACCCGCGAACTCCTCGACCGCGTCTGCCGCCACTTGCGCGAGGTCGAGCTCGCCCGATTTCACGTGCAAATGACCGGCGTCCAGGCGCGAGAGGTCGAGCAGGTCCTCGGCGAGCTTCGCCAGGCGGCGTACCTGCTCCGCCATCGTCTCCAGAAATTCGCGTCGGGTCGGCTCGTCGAGCTCCTCGTCCTCGAGTAGCTCGATGAAGCCGCCGAGGGAGAAGAGCGGCGTTCGAAGCTCGTGCGAGGCGTTCGCGACGAACTCGCGCCGCGCATGTTCGAGGCCGGAGAGCCGGATCCGCATCCGATCGAAGGCCCGCGAGAGCTCTCCGAGCTCATCGCTGCTTCGCTCCGCGACGGGCTCGTCGAAGCGACCGCTCGCGATCCGCTCCGCGGCCCGCTCGAGCCGCCGGATCCGCCGCGCGAAGAAGCGAGCCGCGCCGTAGCCGATCGCAAGCGCAGCGAGGAGCGCGATCCCACCCGCCAGCAGGAGGCGCCGCTCGACGAGGTCGACGTCCTGCAGCGCGTCGTGGATCGGAACGGCGAAGAGGATCGTGTCCGCAAAGCCCCCGGGCACGGCAACCTCGGCGTACTGCTGTCCAAGCCGCGTCACGGTCCCGTGGGCGGGGGAGCCGGTCAGAGCGGACGAGAGCGCGACGCTGTCGGACGAGAGCGCGGCCGACTCCTGCGCGGACTGGCGCGAGTCGGCGATTGTCGTCAGCGTTTCGGGGTTGACACTGCTCAGGGGGCTGAAGACAACGACGCGCGCGTTCGTCTCCGCCGAGGCCTCGCCAGCGAAGTCCTGCTTGACGGCGAAGGTCGGATAGATCCGCGCGAGCTTGGGTGCCTCGCGCTCGAGCCGGGTCAGCTTCGCGTTGACGAGCCGGCTCTGCAGCGAGGGAACGACCACGAGCCAGACGAGCCCGAGCGCGAGCGCAATGACGACCAAAAGCGCGAGGCTGAGGCGCGCGCCGACTGTTCTCCAGACCCGCATCAGTCCCTGAAGCGGTAGCCAACGCCGCGGACGGTGAAGATGTACTCCGGATCGCGCGGGTCCCGCTCGAGCTTCTCCCGCAGATGGCGGACGTGGACGTCGATCGTCCGCGGCTCGCGATAGGCCGAATCGCCCCAGAGGGCGCGGAGCAAGGCCTCTCGCGTAAAGACCCGGCCCGGGTTCGCCGCCAGCGCGCGCAGGAGCTCGAACTCGACGTAGGTGAGCTGGACCTGCTCGCCGCCGAGCTCGACCACGCGGCGGGCCGGATCGATCCGCAGTTCGCCGGCCTCGAGGGCCTCCCCGTCGCCGGGCTGGCGCCGGGAACCGCCCGCCCGCCGCAAAAGCGCGCGCACGCGGCTGCGAAACTCGCGAATCGAAAACGGCTTCGTGATGTAGTCGTCAGCGCCGAGCTCGAGGCCGAGCACCTTGTCGAGCTCGTCGCCACGGGCAGTGAGCATGATGATCGGGACGTCGCTGCCGGCTCGCAGGCGCTTGCACACCTCGAGCCCGTCGACCTTCGGCAGCATCAGGTCGAGGACGACCAGATCGACCCGCTCGCCCTCGAAGAGTTCGAGCGCCTCGGTCCCGTCACGCGCCTGGAGCACGCGAAAACCATCCCGCTCGAGCGGATAGGCGAGTAGCTTCTGGATCGAATCCTCGTCGTCGACGAGGAGGATGGTCGAGAAGTCCTGCATCGCGTGGCAGTGTGCCTGCGCGTCGTTCCGACCCGACCTACTATAGCCCCGGTATGGCGGCGGACCCGCCAACCACGCGCATCCGTGTGCGGCGCGGCTCGCTCGAGCGCCCGATCAATGGGCGCCTCTATCGCGGGACCTGGCTGCTTGTCGGGATCCCGTTGCTGATCGCCGCCTTCAGCGTCGGCAAGCCGGCCGCGCTTCGCCCGGCCGTCCCCGCGCTCCCACCCGCCTTCGACGAGGCGCGGGCGGTCGGTTTGGCACGCGATCTCGCGGCGTCGTTTCCCGACCGCTCGCCCGGCTCGGCGGGCGCGCTCGGCGCCCGGCAGTGGTTCTCCGCCCAGATGGCGCGCTACGGGCTCCACGTCCACGGCGAGGGCTTCACGGCCACGATTCCGGGCCGAGGCCGGATTCGACTCGAAAACTCCGTCGTCGTCGTGCCAGGCCGCTCGCCACAGGCGCTCGCGGTCCTGGCCCACATCGACAACCTGGGTAGCGGCCCCGGGGCAAACGACAACGCCTCCGGTGTCGCAGCACTTGTCGAACTCGCGAGCTCGTATGCGATCGGCACCACGCCGCCGGGAACAAGCGCCGTGATTCCGGCCCACACGCTGATCTTCGTCGCCACGGACGGGGGCGAGAGCGGCGGGCTCGGCGCGGAGCGGTTCGCGCGCGAGTACCGCGAGCGCGTGCTCGCCGCCATCGTCCTCGACTCGATCGCCGGACAGGCCACGGCCCGGCTGGAGCTTGCCGGCACGACCGCCCGCCTCGCCTCGGCCGGGTTGATCGAAACGACTGCCGCCCGAATCGCGGAGCAGGCAGGCGCACCGCCGAGGAGGCCGAGTGGATTCACCCAGCTGCTCGACCTCGCCTTCCCCTTCACGCTCTACGAGCAGGGTCCGCTCCTCGCCCACGGCATCGCCGCGGTCACGCTCACCACCGCTGGAGACCGCCGGCCAGGCGGGTTCTCCGATACACCGGACCGGTTGAACGGCGGCCGCTTGGCCCAGCTCGGCCGCGGCACGCAGGAGCTGCTCCGGGCCCTCGATCAGGGCGCAGAGCTCGTCCAGGGAACCTCGAGCTTCGTCTACCTCGGAGCGCGAATCATCCGCGGCTGGGCGCTCCAGCTCGTGCTGATCGCCGCCCTGCTGCCGTTCCTGATCACCACCGTCGACCTGTTCGCCCGCTGCCGCCGGCGCCGGGTCCCCTTGGCGCCGGCGCTGCGGAGCTACCGCAGCCGGCTCGCACTCTGGTTTTGGATCGGCGCGGTCTTCGAGCTCTTCGCGCTGATTGGCATCTGGCCCAAGGGGCCGTCTCTGCCCCTCTCGCCCCAGAGCACCGCCGTCCATCACTGGCCCTGGTTCGGACTCATCGCGCTCGGTGTGCTGGCAGCGGGGGGCTGGTTCGTCGTCCATGACCGCCTCGTCCGCAGAGGTCCAGTGGGAAAAACCGACGAGCTCGCCGGTCACACAGCCGCGCTGCTCGCCCTCGGTGTCGTGAGCCTGCTCGTCGTCGCCACGAACCCGTACGCGCTGATTCTCGTCCTGCCCTCGCTGCACGCGTGGCTCTGGTTGCCTCAGGTGCAGGCGCGGCCGGGCTGGATGCGACCCGGCATCTTCGCGCTCGGTTTTCTCGGCCCGCTGGTCCTCGTCCTCTCGTTCGCGGGTCGCTACGGGCTCGGCTTCGATGCTCCCTGGTATCTCGCCGAGCTCGCCGCTCTCCACTACGTGACGCTGCCGGTAATCGTGATCGTGCTCGCTTGGCTCGCGGCCGCGATGCAGCTCGGCGCGCTCTTCGCCGGGCGCTACTCGCCCTATCCGGCGGCCGCCGAGCGTCGGCGGCTCGGCCCGATCCGACTGGCGATCCGCCGCCTCGTCCTCGGCAGGCGAAGCCGCGGCGACGTACTCGAGCGCGAGCGGGCGCTCGAGGGCTGAAGCGGATCACTCCAAGCGCAGGTAGTCGACCGGCGAGCCCTCGGCGAGGGCTCCCTCGCCGCGCGGGACGAGAACGAGCGAGTCGGCCGTCGCGGCGCGCGCGATCATGTGGGACTCCTGGCCGCTCAGCGGCTCGAGCAGAACGCCCCTCTCCATCTGCCGCGAACGGGCGCGCACGAGCTCGTCTCGGGCAAGATTCCGGGGCCTTGTCCCGCTGAGCGTGCCGCGCTCGAACCTCGGCAGGGGTTCCGGCGCCCCTTGCAGGGCCAGCACTGCGGGACGGACGAAGAGCTCGAATCCGACCAGGGTGGAGACGGGGTTGCCGGGGAGACCGAAGACGAGCGTGTCGCCCCGCACGCCGAAGGCGATCGGCTTCCCCGGCCGTACGGCAACCTGCCAGAAGACCTCCTCGACGCCGAGTTCCGCCGCGACGCCGCGAACGAGGTCGTGCGGTCCCACGGAGACGCCGCCGGAGGTGACAACGAGATCGGCGCCGAGCGCCGCGGACAAGGCCGCTCGGTGCGCACCCTCGTCGTCCCCGACCGCCTCCAAACGCTCGGCCACCGCTCCTGCGCTCGCAAGCTGGGCGGCGAGCACGAAGCTATTGGCCTCGTAGATCTCACCGGCTCGCAGCGCCTCGCCGGGCTGGCGAAGCTCTGTGCCGGTCGCTACGACGGCCGCGCGCGGTCGGGCGGCACAGCTGATCTCGGCGACACCGGCTGCGGCGAGCGCCCCGAGCCGGGCGGGACTCAAGCGGGCTCCCTGCTCGACGACGACCGAGCCCACGGCACTGTCGCCGCCTCGCGGCCGCACGTTGGCACCGGGCGAGACCGGCTCGCCGATCTCCAATCTGTTGTCTTGTTCGACAACAAACTCCAATGGGATGACCGCATCCGCGCCTTCGGGTACGACCCCGCCGGTGGCGATCGCCATCGCCTCCCCGGGTGCAAGTGGGGCCGCCGCAGGCCGCCCGGCCGCGATGCGTGCCACCACCGGCAGGCGGCCGGGTGTGTCCGCGGCTCGGACGGCGTACCCGTCCATCGCCGAACTCGCAAAGGGCGGCAGATCGACCACGGCATGAGCCGCCTCGCCGAGGATCCGGCCCCCGGCATCCGCCAGCCTGACGCTCTCGGCGGCCAGCGGTCGGACTCGCTCGAGAATCAGGCGCTGCGCCTCCCCGATCGAGAGCGGCTCAGCCACGTCGGCCGCATAAGCTAGCCGCGTGCGAGGCGAACTGGTAGGCGACCGTTATCGCCTGGAGGAGACGCTCGGTACCGGGGGCATGTCCGAGGTTTGGTCGGCGCAGGATGTCGAGCTCGGCCGCCGGGTCGCGATCAAGCTGCTCGGCAGTGATGCCGACCCGGCGCGCTTCAGCCGCGAGGCGCGGGCCGTCGCGGCGCTCGCACACCCGAACATCTGCCAGCTCTACGACTACGGCGACCACGACGGCCGGCCGTTCATGGTGCTCGAGTACCTGGGCGGCGGCTCCCTGGAAGACCGGCTCGTCCCCGGTGAGAGCTACCCGGACGAGGAGACCCGCCGGATCGCCTACGAGCTCGCGGCCGCTCTCGAGCACGCACACGCACGCGGGCTCGTCCATCGCGATCTGAAGCCCGCGAACGTCCTCTTCGACGAGGAGGGGCGCGCGAAGATCGCCGACTTCGGGATCGCCCGGCTCAGCGGCGCCGGCACGCTGACCGAAGCCGGGACCCTGCTCGGCACCGCTGCCTACATTTCACCCGAGCAGGCGAGCGGGCAGCCGGCGACGCCGGCCAGCGACGTCTACTCCTTCGGGGTCATCCTCTACCGCATGCTCTCGGGCCGCCTGCCGTTCGAGGGCGAGAGTGCCGTCGAGCTGGCTTCGAGGCACGTCAACGAGCGGCCGGCGCCGATCGCCGAGCATCGTCGCGACGCCCCGCCCGAGCTCGCCGCCCTGGCGCAAGCGGCGCTCGCCAAGGCGCCGCAAGCGAGGCCCCCAGACGGTGGCGCGCTCGTCGCCGCGCTCGAGGGAGCCGAGCCAAGCGCAGGCGCCGAGACGCTCCTCGTCCCGCCGGCCGACCCGACGCTCGTCCTCCCGAGAAGGGGACGACGCCCGCAGAGGCGCCCGGGTTGGTGGCAATTCGGGCCGGCGCCTCTGATCGCGGCGGCGGTGCTCATCCTGGCCGCGGGCGGCGTCGCACTCGCGGTGCTGACATCGCGCTCGAAGAGCCCGGGCCCGGCGACGACGAGGGGAGCGGTGCGCCCGAGGCGGCCAACGACGATGACGCCAGCCGGCACCACCGAGGCCGCAACCACCCAGGCCACACGCTCCACAAGGACGGCCTCGACGGGGCGAACCACGACCCGCGCCGGAACGACGGCGCCGCCGGCACCGCCACCGCCCTCGCCGCCACCACCACCGCCGACAACCGTGCCGACGACCCTGCCGACGACGGTCCCCTCGATCACGCTGCCGACGACGACGTGATCTCGATCGTCATCCCGGTCCACAACGAGGAGCGCTCGCTCGCGCTCCTCTACGAGGAGCTCCAGGCTGCCCTCGAACCCGGTGGTCAACCCTGGGAAGCGGTCTTCGTCGATGACGGCTCGAGCGACGGATCATTCGCGGCCCTGACCAGGCTGCACGATCGAAACGACAACGTTCGGGTCGTTCGGCTGCGCCGGAACTTCGGCAAGGCGGCCGCGCTCGCGGCCGGGTTCGCGCAGGCCGAAGGCGATACCGTCGTCACAATCGACGCCGACCTCCAAGACGATCCCGCCGAGATCCCGCGGCTTTTGGTCAAGCTCGAGGAGGGTTTCGATCTCGTCTGCGGCTGGAAGACGCGCCGGCGCGATCCGCTCCGCCGTCGTGTGCTCTCGCGCGTCTTCAACGGGGTAACCGGCCGCGTCTCGGGCCTGCGCCTACACGACATGAACTGCGGGCTGAAGGCCTATCGCGCCGAGGTTGTCCATGGCCTGCGCCTCTACGGCGAGCTCCACCGCTTCATCCCGGTGCTCGCGCACTACCGGGGCTTCCGGATCGCCGAGCTCCCGGTCAACCACCGCCCCCGCGAGCATGGGCGCTCCCGCTACGGTCTCGAGCGCTACCTGCGCGGGTTTCTCGACCTGCTGACGGTCTCGTTCATCGGGCGCTACCGGCACCGGCCGCTACACCTGTTCGGCGGCCTCGGGCTCGTCCTCGGCGCGCTCGGAGTGGCGATCCTCCTCTACTTGAGCATCGTCAAGCTGACCGGTCATGCGATCGGGGCCCGCCCGCTGCTGATCCTCGGCGTGCTCCTCGTCGTCGTCGGACTGCAGTTTTTCTCGCTCGGACTGATCAGCGAGATGCTCACCAGCCAGCACGAGGAGGGCGTCGGAGGCCGCGAGCACACCGAGCTGCACGTCGACGAGATTCTCTCGTAGCAGCAGGCGGCGCGGTGCGGGTCCTCTACTTCGGGACGTACGAGCGCGACTACCCGCGCAACGCACAGGTTCTCGCAGCCCTGCGCCGCGCCGGGGTCGGGGTAGCCGAGCGCCACGTGCCGGTCTGGGACGCCGATCCGCACAAGTGGCAGGCAGGAATCCGAGCCGCGGGCCGTCTCGGCCTCGCCGAGCTGCGGCTCCTTCGCCGCCCCCGCGCACCCTTCGACCTGCTCCTCGTCGGCTACCCGGGCCACCTCGATCTGCAGGCGGCGCGGCACGTGGCTGGACCGCGTCCGGTCGTCTTCAATCCGCTCGTCTCACTCCATGACACGCTCGTCGCCGATCGCGGCCGCTTCCCGGCCGGCTCCCTGCGTGCCCGCGCCCTCGCAGCACTCGACCGCCATGCCTTCCGGGCATCCGATCTCCTGATCGCGGATACGGCCGCGAACGCCGCCTTCTTCGCCCAGCTGGCCGACCTTCCGAGTGACCGGGTCGCCACGTGCTTCGTCGGCGCCGAGGAACGCGTTTTTCGGCACGGCTGGAGCCCCGAACAGCCGTTCACCGCCTTCTTCGCCGGCAAGCTGATTCCCCTGCACGGGACGGAGACGATTCTCGCCGCGGCGCAGCGTGCGAGTGAGCTCCGCTTCCGGATCGTCGGCAGCGGCCAGCTCGAGCGGCTGCTCCGCGAGCGGCCGGCCAATGTGGAGTGGCTGCCGTGGGTCGAGTACGAGCGCCTGCCCGCGGAGCTGCACCGCGCCGGCTGCGCCCTCGGCATCTTCGGCACCTCCGCCAAGGCCAGCCGGGTGATCCCGAACAAGGTGTTTCAGGCGCTTGCCTGCGGCACGCCCGTGATCACCGCCGACACACCCGGCGCCCGAGAGCTCTTGGTCGACGAGAAGAGCGCCCTACTCGTCCCGCCGGGTGATCCGAACGCGCTGGCGGCAGCCGTTCGCAGGCTCGCCGCGGACCCCTCCTTGGCATGCCGCCTCGCCGCGGCCGGGCACCGTGTCTACCTGACCCGTGCCTCCGAGCAAGTGCTCGGCCGGCGCTGGCGCGAGCTCCTCGAGCGGATCGCCGGGTGAGGCTTTCCACGCCACGACCTCGAGCGCTCCTCTGGATCTCGATCGGCGCCTACGCGGCGGCCTTTGCGGCGCTCTCGCTCCTGCGGCAGCGCGCGTTTTCAACCGGTCGTTTCGACCTCGGCAACATGGTCCAGGCCGTCTGGTCGACGGCTCATGGTCATCCGCTGCAGGTCACCAATCTGGGCGGGGAGCAGGTTTCACGGCTGGCAGCCCACGTCGACCCGATCCTGGTCGTCTTTGCGCCGCTTTGGCGGATCTGGCCCGATCCGGGCCTGCTGCTCGTGAGCCAGGCGATCGCGATCGCCCTGGGAGCGCTCCCCGTCTATCGGCTGGCGCGAAAACACACCGGCTCCGAGCGCGCTGCGCTCGGCTTCTCGCTCGCCTATCTCCTCTACCCGGCGACCGAGTGGGTGACCCTGAACGAGTTCCATCCCGTCGCGCTCGCTTGCCCCCTGCTCCTCTATGCGATCTGGTACCTGGACGAGCACCGGCTCGGGCCCTTTGCGATCTTCGCCGTGCTGGCGGCGCTGACGAAGGAAGAGGTGCCGCTCGTTCTCGCCGGCCTGGGGATCTGGTACGCACTCGCCCGCAGGCGCCGGCTCACCGGTGCCGCCATCGCCCTGCTCGGACTCGCCGCCACGCTCGTCGCGGTCCGGCTCGTGATTCCGCACTTCAACCACGGCGCCCCACCCTCCTTCTACGGCCGCTACCGGGCGGTGGGCGGCTCGGCCACCGGAATCGTGCGCGAGGCGTTCACGGATCCCGGGCGCCTGATCTCGGTCGGCTTGGGCCATCGCGGCGTCCACTACCTGCTCGACCTCGCCCTGCCACTCGCCGGCCTGTTCTTGCTCTCGCCGTTGCTCTTGCTCGCGCTCGTACCGGAACTGATCTTGAACCTCCTCTCCTCGGTCGATGCGCAAAGCTCGATCCAGTACCACTACACCGCGGCCGAGATCGCGGTTCTGTTCGCGGCTGCTGTGCTCGGCGCGGCGAGGCTCGGGCGCTCGGCACGCCTCGCTGCTGTCGTCGCGGTGCTCGCGGCGGCAGCCGGCAACTACCTGCTCGGGCCGCTGCCGCTCTGGCGCTTCGTGCCTGGCGGCGCGCGCCAGCAGGCGACCGCGGCGCAGGTGTCCGCGCACGACCGGATCGCGGCGCAGGCCCTGCGGCTCGTCCCCGCCCGGGCTCCGGTCAGTGCGACGAACTCGTTGGGCGCGCACCTCTCGGCCAGAGAGCGGATCTACAGTTTCCCGGAGCTCGCCCACGCCGACTGGGCGGCCGTGGACACGCACAAGCCTTCGATCTGGGACCGGCCCAAGCCCGGTGACGCCCTGCAGCGCATCCGTCGGCTGGAGCGAGATCCGCGCTGGCAGGTCGTCTTCTCGCGCGACGGGATCGTGATCATGCGCCGCCGCCACCCAGCCTGAGGCCGGCGCCGCCGTTTCGAGGCAACGGGCCGAGGCGCAGCCGCACTACTAGAGGCTTGATGTGGGTTCCCTGCTCATGAGCAGGGGCCCCGTTGGTAGACGAAGAAAGGGTCTCCAGCCCTGCCCCCTCGTGATTGGAGCACGAGATGACAGCTTCGCTGGAGACCCTTGTTGTCGCAGCGTACGT
>DASUWJ010000002.1:0-18190 GCA_036378475.1 Gaiellaceae bacterium | reverse complement strand
GAAGACGCCGACGTGATCCGGCTGCTGACGATCCAGTCCGCGAAGGGACTCGAGTTCAAGGTCGTCGTCGTCGCCGATGCCGGCCGTGACCGCGCCGCTCCCGGCGCGGACGAGATCCTGGCGCTTCCGGACGGCCGCTTCGGCTTCCGTGTCGCCGATCCCGCCACGGGCGCCCGCAGGCCGACGACCGCCTACGAAGAAGTGCGGGCGGCAAGCCGCGAGGAGGCAGAGGCGGAGCGGCGCCGCCTCTACTACGTGGCGATGACCCGGGCGATCGACCGGTTGATCGTCGCGGGCTCGGTCGGCGAGACAGCAGCCGACGAGCGGACGCCGATCGGCTGGGTGCTCGGACGGCTCGAGGTGCCTGCGCTCGAGCAAGCGGTGGCTGCGCCGCTCGAGCTCGAGCGGGAGGGCGCCCGGATCCTCGTTCGGGTCGACCGCTTCGCCCCCGGCGTGCCGGAGGAGCACGCAACCGAGCCCGCGGCCGAAGCGGGCCAGCTGGCGCTCTTCGAGGCAAACGGGGGCCAACCTCTCGCCCCGCCGGCGCCGAAGCTGCCGCCCCTCGAGGCGGTCCCCGAGCCGCCCCTGCATCACGTGCGGCGCCTTTCCTACAGCGCCCTGGCCCTCTTCGAGGCCTGCTCCTACCGCTACTACGCCGAGCGCGTTGCGGGCATGCGAGCCGCGGATGCCTCGGGTTCCGTGCCGGGCCAGGAGGACCTTGCCGCGACCGAGATCGGTGACAGCGTGCATCTTCTGCTCGAGCGGCTCGACCTCGGGGCGCCGGTCGCGCCGTCCCTCGCTGCCCTGGCGGAGACCGTACGGGCCCGCTATCCGGCTGCGACGGCCGGCGACCTGGAGCGGATCTCGCTGCTCGTCCGGGCCTTCTGCGACTCGGAGCTCGCCGCCCGTCTCCGCTCGCTCGAGGGCGTTAGCCCCGAGCGGCCGTTTGCCTTCGAGCACGACGGCGTCCTCCTTCACGGACGCCTTGACGTCCTCCATCGCGAGGGAGCGCGCGCGCTCGTCGTCGACTACAAGACGAACGTGCTCGACGAAGGTACGCCGGAAGAGCTCGTCGAGCGCGACTATCGCGTCCAGCGGCTCGTCTACGCGCTCGCGTGCCTGCGGGCGGGTGCCGACGAGGTGGAGGTCGTCTACCAGTTCCTGCAGCGGCCCGAGCCCGTCGTCTCGAGCACGTTCCGGCGCTCTCAGCTGCCCGAGCTCGAGTCCGAACTCTCCGAGGCGATCGCCCGGATCCAGGCAGGTGTCTTCCTGCCGACCCCGAGCGAGTTCGTCTGCTCGGGCTGCCCGGTGCTCGACGTCGTCTGCGCGGGACCCCGGCTGCGCCAGCAGTCGGAATCGCTGCTCGAGGTCGCCGCCGCGAGCTGAGCGGAGGCAGTCGCGCCCGCTCGGCTACCGCCTTGGCCGGCCTGGACCCGAACGAGCAGCCTCCCCGGGCCCGGCTCCGTCTAGATTCGCGCAGTGCCGCGGAGTTACGTCCAGGAAGCACGCCACCGCGTCGGGCCAAGGCGAAACCGGATCGTGCCGATCATCGACCGGCTGGCGGCCGAGTATCCGGAGGCCACGATCGCGCTTCGCTTCCGCACGGAGCTCGAGCTGCTCGTCTCGGTGATGCTCTCCGCCCAGACGACCGACGTGAACGTCAATCGTGTCACCGAGCGCCTGTTCCAGAAGTACCGGCGGCCCGAGGACTACCTCGCGGTGCCGCCGGAGGAACTCGAGCGAGATATCTTCGCGACCGGCTTCTTCCGCCAGAAGGCGAGGGCGCTGCGCGGGACGATGGCGATGCTCATCGAGGAGTACGGGGGTCGCGTCCCGCGCCGGCTCGATCAGCTCGTACGGCTTCCCGGTGTGGCCCGCAAGACCGCCAACGTCGTCGCCGCCGAGTTGGGGGAGCCGCAGGGGATCGTCGTCGACACGCACGTGCGGCGGCTCGCCCAGCGCCTCGGCCTCACGCGCCACGAGGACCCGGTCAAAATCGAACGCGACCTGCAGCGGCTCGTGCCCCGCCCCGACTGGGGACGCTTCCCCCACCTTCTGATCTGGCACGGGCGACGGGTCTGCATCGCGCGCGCGCCCCGTTGCGAGGACTGTGTGATCCGCGAGCTCTGTCCCTCGAGCCGCGTCTAGCCAGTTCTCAGCAGCGGGTCGTCGATCGCCCCGGAGCGGGCCGCCGGAGCGAACCTCGAAGCGTCGGTTGGCTCGCGAACGGCTCGGCCTACGAGCGCGGCGTCAGCGCGACGAGGAGGCCGCCGTCGTCGTCGTAGGCCGGGAAGAAGTCGGCGACCACGGGTTTCTGCTGACCGGCCCGCGTCTGCAGCTCGAGGCGCTCGCCCAGCCTGCGCACACCCCACTCGAGCGCGAGCGCGGCCGGGTTGCGGCCGTCCTCGTAGCCGGTCAGGCTCAGACCCTCCATCACTTCACGCCCCATCAGCTCGTCCTCGCTGAAGCCGGTCAGCTCGAAGACGCCGCGTCCGGAGGCGAGAATCCGTCCCTGCTGGTCGCAGACGACAAAGCCGGTTCCGGGTGCCGGGTAGTAATCGTCGAGAAGCTCGAATAGGAAGCCGAAGCCGCAGTGGTGGCAGGCGACCGCCTGCTGCGTCAGGCCTTCCCTGCGGTCGTGATCGACCGACCGCTCCTTGCAGTTCGGGCAGATGAAATAGGGCACGGGGCGATGGTAGAGACGGCGTTAGGGCTCGGGCGTAGGTCGGGCGGGAGAGGCGCCGGGCTTAGACCTCGGCGGCCTCCGCGCGTGGGGCGGCGAGGGCCGTGTGGGCATGACCCTCGCGCTCCGCCAGCCAGCGCTCCGCGTCGAGCGCCGCCATACAACCCATCCCTGCCGCGGTCACGGCCTGGCGGTAGGTGTGGTCGACGACGTCACCCGCCGCGAACACGCCTTCCAGATTGGTGGCCGTCGAACCGGGCTGCGTGATCAGGTAGCCGGCCTCGTCGTGGTCGAGCTGCTCGAGGAAGAGCTTGGTCGTCGGGTCGTGGCCGATCGCGACGAACAGCCCCTCGGCCGGCAGCTCGCTCGTCTCTCCCGTCTCCACGTTTCTGATCCGGACACCCGTCAGCTTGCCCTCGGTGGCACCGAGCACCTCCTCGACGACGACCGGCGTGATGAACTCGATCTTCTCGTTCGCGCGGGCACGGTCGAGCATGATCGGTGCCGCTCGAAACTCGTCGCGGCGATGCAGGACCGTCACCTTCGACGCGAACTTCGTCAGGAAGATCGCCTCCTCCATCGCGGAGTCGCCGCCGCCGACGACCACGACCTCCTTGTCTCGGTAGAAGGCGGCGTCGCAGACGGCGCAGTAGGTGACCCCTCGGCCCTGGAGCGCACGCTCGGACTCGAGGCCGAGCTTTCGCGCGGTCGCGCCCGTCGCGACGATCACGGACTCCGCCCGGTACTCCTCCTCGCCGACGTAGACGCGGAAGGGGCGTTCCGAGAAGTCGACCCGGGTCACATCCTCGGCCACGAATTCGGCGCCGAAGTGCTCCGCCTGGCGGCGGAACTCGCCCATCAGCTGCGGGCCCATCACGCCGTCTGCAAAACCTGGGTAGTTCTCGACGTCGCTCGTGATCATCAGCTGGCCTCCCCACTGGAAGCCTTCGATCACGAGCGGATCGAGGTTCGCACGCGCGCTGTAGAGCGCCGCCGTGTAGCCGGCGGGGCCACCCCCGACGATGATCAGCTCGCGAACGTCGTTTTCACTCACACTTTCCTCCAACTTGTCCGGGCCGGAGTTCGGCCCTCAGACTATTCAACGAATCGGACCCCCTGAACGTTCCCCTACCTGAGCCGGCAAAATGGGGCTCGTGGGCTTGCGGCGAGCTCTCCTTGTCGGCCTGACGGTAGCGGCCACGGCGATCCAGGCCGCCGCCGCGGCGCACTCGAGAAGCACGCAATTCCTCGTCACCATGCAGGCGACCGTGTCGAAGCAGTGGACCTCTGCGAGCTCGACGACGACCGCAGGCTGCACGAGCCGGGTGACCGTGAACGGCACCCGCACGATCTCGTTGCAAAGTTCTGATGCCTCGATCGTGAGCGCCAGCTGGGCCGGGGGAGGCGCCCGCGCGATCTTTGCGGCGCCGGTTCGCCTGCTCGCAGGCTCGGTGACGCAGTCGGGCCGAAAGACGACGCGAAGTAGCGGTCCGGCACCCTGCTCCCAGGGAACGCACCGGCTGCGCTGCACGCGGATCACCCGCTCCTTCCAGGACCGAAGCGCCGAGCTTGTCAGCCGCCGCGTGCACCGGCTCGGGTTCAGGCCGATCAGAGGCCTAGTTACAAATGACTTCTTCAATAGCTGTCCGGGCGAGCCGAGCGCGGTCCGCGCAATCGCGCCCGGGATTGAGCTCGCCGGCTCGCGCTACAGCGAGCGGGAACTCTTCGACCCCGCGACGGCGGCCGTGACACTCCAAGGAAGCGCCGAGGTCACGAGCACTTTCCTAAGCCAGCCGGCGACGGTGATCGAACGGGTTCGTTGGACGCTGATGTTCCGGCGGCTCGGCGGCTGAAACCCAGCGGGCAACCGGCGGCCGAATGGCTCGCTAGAAAGTTGAGGTAGAGAAAGCTCCCAGCCTTTTCACTGCGGCGCTCGGAATAGAATCGCCGCTTTGCGGCAAGGGAGGCCCGATGGCGGCAACGGTCAGCTGGGACGGACTTCGAGAGCTCGCGAGCTTTCGCGCCGAGAAGGGGTGCGCGATCAGCGTCTACGTTGATCTCGATCCCCGCACGACACCGACCGCCGCCGATGCCGCGAGCCGGATCAACTCGCTGATGCACGACGGTGAGGAGCGCGCGCACGCCGCACACGAGCTGTCGCACGAACAGCGCGAGGCGCTACGGGCGGACATGGCGCGGATCCGCGATTACTTCACGAATGAGTTCGAGCGCGACGGGACTCGTGGGGTGGCCCTCTTCTCCGCCGGGCTCGACAATTTCTGGCGCTCGCTGCCGGTGGCCGACAGCCTCGTCGACAAGATCGCCGTCGGACGCGAGTTCTACCTCTCCCCGCTCGTGCCGCTGATCGGGCGCGGAGACGGAACGCTGGTCGCGTTCGTCGGCCGGGAGCGTGGCACCCTCTACCTGCTGCGGGCGGGCCGGCTCGAGGAGCTCGTCGACCAGTTCGACGAGCAGCCGGGACGGCACGACCAGGGCGGCTGGTCGCAGGCTCGCTACCAGCGCCACATCGAGTCGCTTGTGCAGGAGCATTTGCGGGAGGTCGCAGAGCACCTCGATCGGCGGGTGCGGCAACTGCAGCAGCCGCGAGTCGTCCTCGTCGCCTCCGAGGAGACCCGGGCCGAATTCGAAGAGGTGCTCTCGCACGAGGTCAAGAACGCGATCATCGGCGAGACGCAGGCAGAGGCGCATGCGAGCGCCACGGAGCTCTTGCAGACCGTGCAGCCCCTGATCGAGGAATGGCAGGGACGCCAGGAACAGGAGGCGATCGAGCGCTGGCGCGAGGAGTCGGGGCGCGGCGGCCGCGCGTCGGCCGGCTGGAGGGACACCCTCGAGGCTGCTTCCGACGGCCGCGTCGAACTGCTGCTTTTTCAGGAGGGGACGGAGCGCTCCGCCTGCCAGTGTCCCCAGTGCGGCCGCGTCAGCGCCGACGGCGGGGCGTGCCCGCTCGACGGGACGCGTATGGAAGAGCGGGACGACGGGCTCAACCTCGCGGTGCACCAGACGCTCGCCCACGGCGGCAGCGTCCTCGCACTCAGGCGCCATCAGGATCTCGAGCCGGTCGAGGGGATCGGAGCGCTTCTACGCTACTGACTCGTCGGCCTCGCGCCGGCGCCTGCGGCGGGCCCCGGGCGAGGCCGGTTCGCGTCCGCCCGCGTCGCCCGGCGTTCGTGATACTTAGGAACGATGGCCTCGCTGGCACGCACCCTGCTCGAGGAGCACCTGGTCCGAGGCGAGCTCGTGCCGGGGCAGGAGATCGGCATCCGGGTCGATCAGACGCTCGCGCAGGACGCCACGGGGACGATGGCGATGATGCAGTTCGAGTCGTTCGGGATCGAGCGCGTCCAGGTGGAGAGCGCTGTCGTCTACGTCGACCACAACATCCTGCAGATCGACTTCAAGAATCCCGACGACCACCGCTTCCTGCAGGCGATGGCCGCGAAGCACGGCGCCTGGTTCTCGCGCCCGGGCAACGGCATCTGCCACTACGTCCACTGCGAGCGCTTCGCCAAGCCCGGGCAGACCCTCGTCGGTGCGGACTCGCACACGACACAGTCGGGCTCGTGCGCGATGATCGCCATCGGCGCGGGCGGTCTCGACGTCGCGGTCTGCATGGCGGGGCACCCGTTCGAGCTGCCCTGCCCGAAGATCGTCGGCGTCTTCCTCGAAAATGATCTCGCCCGCCCCTGGCTGCAGACGAAGGACGTGATCCTCGAGCTGCTGCGCCGCCGGGGCGTCCGTGGCGGCCGGGGCTGCATCTTCGAGTTCACGGGCCCGGGCGTGCACGCGCTCAGCTACACCGAGCGCGGCACGATCGCGAACATGATCGCCGAGCTCGGTGCGACCGGCGCCGTCTTTCCGGCCGATCAAGAGACCCGTGCCTGGCTCGAGGAGCAGGGACGCGGCGAGGACTTCACCGAGCTTTCGAGCGGCGACACGGGCGACTTCGACGAGGAGGAGTACGTCGACCTCGCCGCACTCGTACCACTCGTGGCGAGACCCTCGAGCCCCGGCAACGTCGTGCCGGTCGAGGAGGTCGCCGGGACGCCGATCCAGCAGGTCTGCATCGGCTCCTCGGTCAACTCCTCCTACGCCGATCTCGCCGTCTGCGGCGCGACGTTGCGCGGGCAGCGGATCTCGGACGAACTCGTCTCGGCGACCGCCACGCCGGGATCGCGCCAGATCCTCGACCAGATCACGCGCTCGGGGACCTACATCGACCTGCTGATGGCGGGCGTCCGGATGCTCGAGCCCGCCTGTGGCCCCTGTGTAGGCATGGGCCAGGCGCCGCCCTCCGGCGCCAACTCGCTCCGCACCTTCAACCGGAACTTCCCCGGCCGAAGCGGGACCGCGGACGACCAGGTCTACCTCTGCTCGCCCGCAGTGGCGGCGGCTTCGATGCTGAGCGGCACGATCTCCGATCCACGCGAGCTCGACCCGCCCGAGCTCCCCGAGCGGCCGCCCGCTCGCCCGGAAGTGGTCCAGAGGCACATCTTGGCGCCGGCACCCGCCGACGAGGCTGCGTCGATCGTGGTTCCCCGGGGACCGAACATCTTTCCGCCCCCCGAGCCGAAGGAGCTGCCCGACACACTGGTCGGCCGCGTCCTGATCGTGGCGCCGGACGACATCTCGACCGGCGATCTCTCCCCCGACGGCGCGACGGTGATGGCCTACCGCTCGAACGTGCCGGCGATCGCAGAGTTCACGTTCCAGCACCGCGACAAGGGGTTCGCGAAGCGGGCACACGAGTGGGGAGGAGGTTTCATTGTCGCCGGGCACAACTACGGCCAGGGCTCGAGCCGCGAGCACGCGGCGCTCGCCCCCGCACAGCTCGGCGTCCGGGCGGTGATCGCGAAGAGCTTCGCACGGATTCACCGCCGTAACCTGATCGCCCAGGGCATCGTGCCGCTCCTGTTCAAGGACGAATCCGACTACGACCGGGCCGAGCTCGGCCAGACCTGGCAGATCAAGGGCCTGCACGCGATCGCCGCAGGGGAAGACGAGCTCGAGGTCGAGATCGAGGGGGAGGGTTCGCTGACGGTCACGCACGATCTGATGCCGCGGGAGCGCGAGATCGTCGTCGCGGGCGGCCTGATCCGCTACCTGCGCGAGCACCAGCCGGCGCCCGTCTAGGGCGCAGCCGAGAGTGGTTCGCTAGGCCGCGTCTGCGGCGCGCGGCAGCTCCGCGACGACCTCGCCCGGCTCGAGCTCGGGCGAGTCGACCGCCTGCTCGAGCTTCGACTCGAACCGGTTCAGCCGCTTGTCCGCCTCGCCGTACTTGTTCTGCGCGTTGCCGAGGTGCTTGCCCACCAGCTCGAAATCGGTGCGGAACGAGTCGAAATCTTTCGAAAGTTGGGCGCAGTAGGCCATCACCTCGTGGGCGTGCTGCTCGATCTGCAGCCCCTTAAGCCCGAGCACGATCACCTGGAGATAGGCCGTGAACGTGGTCGGGGAGACCGGCAGCACCCGCTTGTCGTGTGCGTAGGCGAGCAAGACCCCGGTCTTGCCGCAGACGAGCTCGTAGTAGATCGCCTCCGAAGGTAGGTACATGAAGGCGAAGTCGTAGGTGCCTTCGTCGGGGCGGATGTACTTGTTGGCAATCGCCTCGACGTGACCCTTCACGTCTCGTGCGAAAGCCTTCTCGTAGAGCTCGCGCTGGGCGTCGTCCTCGGCCCCGACGATCCGCTCGAAGTTGTCGAGCGGGAACTTGGCGTCGATCGGAACCAGCCGATCGACGCGGATCACCGCATCGACCCGCTCGCCGCCCCTGAAGCCGTACTGCAGCGAGTACGCCTCCGCAGGCAGGCGGTCGCGCAGGAGATTCGCGAGCAGGAGCTCCCCAAAACCGCCGCGGGCCTTCGGGGGCCGAAGCGCGTGCTCCAGCCGCGCCAGGTCCTTCGCGCGCTCGAGCATCTGTGCGGTCGCCTCGTCGACCTTGCCGAGACGGTCGTGAATCGCGCTCGAGGTCTTGGAGGCGCTTTCGAGTCGGCGGTCGACCTTGGTATCGAGCTCGGAGAGGCGCCGGTCCATCGTCTCATTCAGGCCTTGCAGACGCCGCTCCATCTCGGCGTTTCGCTCGCTCAGTTGCCGCGCGGCGCCGAGCTGGGCCTGCGCGAGCGCCCGCGGCAGCCAGTACGCGAGCGCGCCGGCGGCGGCGAGGACGATCAGGGTAACGGCGATTACGAGCACGGCCGACGAACCCTAGGGGACGGGTCGGACGGCAAGTAAAAGGGCGGCCGGAGCCGCCCCCTTCAGTTACGTATCGCGCTCGGCGCGGTGTTCCGCCGCCCGTTCGCGCTCGGCCTGCGCCCTCTGCTCGGCGCTTTGGGCTCGATCTTCGGCCATGCCCTCCTGTTCTTGGTGCATGCCCTCCCGCCGCATCGAGCTGTCGCCGGTCATATCACCTGCGGCCTTCTTCGTGCGTCCGAGCAACTTGTCGAGGAATCCCATCCGCGGCCTCCCTTGGAAGTCTGAGCCCGCAGTATCGACCCTGAGGGGCGAAAAAGCCACCGGGAGCGTGCCCGAGGCTGCCGCTACCATCCAACCGCCTTGGCGAAGAAAGCGCGCACCCCGGCGCCGCCGCGGCCTGTTCAGGCACCGAAGCGGCGCGACACGAAGCAGCGGCAACCGATGTCGGTCGCTGAGCGCCAGACCCGCTGGCTTTTGTACGGGATCGCCGCGCTCGGTCCGATCATCCTCACGGTCCTCCTGATCGTGATCTTCACACGCGGGACTCCCACGAGCCGCACGGGGGTCAGCGGGCCGCCGCCGAAGATCAACTACGCGGCACTGCCGGGACTGCAGAAGGGAAAAGCCCCGTGGCCGCCGGAGTACGGCTCGCTACCGGACCGCCTGAAGCCGCTCGGTCTGAGCGCCCTCGGCGGCGAGGCGCAGGTGCTCCACATCCACATGCACCTGGACATCTTCGTCAACGGCAAACCCGTCGTGGTGCCCAAGTTCATCGGCATCGACGACGGGGCCTTCCTGACCGAACTGCACACCCACGATTCGAGCGGGATCATGCACGTGGAGTCCCCCACGAAAAGGGTGTTCGCGCTGGGTCAGTTCTTCGGAGTCTGGGGTCTGCGTCTCTCGAAGCGGTGCCTCGGCGGCTACTGCGCGACACGCGGCAAGCCTCTTCGGGTCTGGGTCAATGGCAGGCGCTACCGCGGCGACCCGAACAATCTCGTGCTGCAGGCCCATCAGGTGATCGTGATCGCCTACGGCAAGCCCCCGCGGCCGATTCCCTCCACCTACGACTTTCGCGGTCTGTAGGTCCGGCAAGCCCGGGCTATCCTTCGCGCCGCCGGGGTGGCGAAACTGGAGATACGCGCCTGACTTAAAATCAGGTGTCCCCATCGGGGGCGTAAGGGTTCGAGTCCCTTCCCCGGCATCGGAAATACCCGCTAGAACACCATTCTGGTTCGGGGAGCTGTTGCCTGATAGGCGCGTTTCCTGGACAGGGCGCCACGCAGCGCACCCGGTGCTTCGTGACCTCGGACCGTCGACGACTCGGCCAGGGAGGAAGTCACTTAGCGGAGCTCGGTCGGGAGCGTCGCCGTCCAGCCTGCGACCGGATGAAGCTCCCAGCCCGAGTAGCTGTGCCATGCCGCGCCCACGTGGCCCGTGTCCCAGAAGACGAACCCCTGGAGGTCGATTCGCGCGGGGGGTGGCGGCAGGAGGGCTGGCGCAACGCCGGCCATGAACCAGGTGCCATCGATCTCGACATGGATGCGCTTCAGGTACGGGCTCGCGATTCCCGGCCGGTTCGGGTCGATGACCGTTGCCGTATCGTCGGCGTCGAGCTGCTTCCCCTCCGTGGTCACGATCTGGACGTCGTCGAGCTCCACGAACGTCGGCGTACTGCCGATGAAGCAGGGTGGGTTGAGGAGATGCTGCTCCGGTTCCCCGCGCAGATGCGGCTGGAATCGACCGCCGGACTCGGAGGCTCCGCCCATCGGGCCGACCTCGGCCCCGAGGATCTGGGGAATCGTCGTCTTGACCGGCCGACAGGAGGTATGGAAGTTCCACGCCCGAAGCCATGCGCTCCCGCGCTGGGCGTAACGGGCAACCACGGTTCGGTCGGCCTCCAGCTGGACCGTGCAGTGCCCCGTGCCGGCGCAAGCATCCTGCCAACCCAGAAACCTCACCCCTCGCGCGGGTCTCTGCGCCAGCCGCACGCTTGTCCCGCCCGCGAAGCGCCAGATGCAGCGCGAATGACAGACGTGCTTCCCGGGTGAGGCGGTCACGCGCGCGTGGCCGGAAACCACTACTCCGAGAGCCAGGCTGGGGCGAGCTTGCTCCGCTCGCGCGTCGCCGAGCATCAGCACCGCCAAAGCCGTGACGGCGATGAGCAGGATCCCTCGAAGTCTTCCGTGCCCCCCGATGTGCGACATGGTGCCAGCGATGCCCGCCGGCTCGGCTGACCTACCGCGGCGGCACGATTCGCTGCCGGCGGTTGAAATCCGTGTAGCGGTGGTGCATGAAATGCGCCGCCGCAATCATCTCCAGCCGTAGCGGCAGTGCCGAACCCGGGTCGACCGCCATTTCGAACCAGGCGGGCAACACCGGGTCGAAGAAACTGACGAGGCGTGCGCGCCGGCCGCCGACGGCCGTCCAGCCGAGCGCGTTCGCGTCACTCCAGATGGGGCTCCAGGAGGCGGCGGGCAGTTGCAGGGGCGTCTGCGCGGAGAGCTGCCACGGCCCGCTGCCGTTTCGATCCCAGCGCCGTGATCCGATCACGACCGCGCTGGCGCCCTCGGAGGTGACGTAGGTGAGCCGGTCCGGCCGCTCGATCCGCCAGAGCGTGGAGATCTGGGCCGTCGGACTGGAGGCGAGGTGCTCGTGGATGACGAGCGACCGGAGCGAGTCGAATGCGGCCCGAGCCCTGGCGACGAGTCGGGAGGCGGGGCTCGGCCGGGCTGGCAGCGCGAACCTGACCGAGGGCCCTTGGCCGAGCGAAACGGTGACGAGCCTCCCAGACCAGGGCCGAACAGCGCGGTAACAACCCGGGCCGCAGGGCTGACTCGGGACGATGCGCCCCTTGCTTCGGAAGCTGACGGAGAGCCCGTCGACACCTTCGTTTTCCGGGCCGAGAACGGTCGCCTGGACTCTGTGGCCCGGTAGAAGCGCGAGCCCGACCGCGCGGTCGTTCGACTGGCCCGCGAGCACTGCTGCACCGGCGGGTGGCGGTTCGATCGGCCGCGAAGCGGTGGGGGTGGGGGCGGGCCGGGCGAGCGCCCGGGCAAGCTGCCGTCCAGGTGCCAGGTCGGTCAGGAAGGCCACGGCGGTGACGACCCCCGCGAGCAGGGCCAGCTCGACGAGGAGATTGCGGCGAAGCGTGGCGCTGACGCCCGAGCTGGTCAGCCGCGGCGCGAGCCGCGAGCGGTTGCTCCATCCGATCGCGACGAGTGCCGCGAGGAGCCCCGTCTTGATCAGGAGCGCCCGCCCATAGCCTGAGGTCCAGAGCTGGCGGAGTGCCGACAGCTCGGAGAGCACACGCACGAGTCCGGTGACGGCGAGAAGCGCCACGGAGACGAGCGCGATAGCCGACAGGCGGGGGATGAGCGCCGCCGTCAAACGCGCGCGCTCCGCCGGTTCGAGGCTGCGGCTCACGCGCGGCAGGGCGAGGACGAGTGCAAGCAGACCGCCGATCCAGACGGCCGCAGCCGCGACATGGAGCAGGTCGGCGGCGACGTTCAGCGGGCGGATCTGCCCAGGATCGAGCGCATGTCCCGCAAGCGAGGGCACCGGCAGGAGCGCGACGCCAGCCAGGAGCGCCAGCCAGCCGACGCGGCGCTCGACGACCGCGACCGCCGAGAGCGTCGCGCCCACGATCGCGAGCAAGCCGCCGATCTCGATCAGCAGGCTGAAGCGGGTCGCGGCCCCCGCGTGGTGAGGCACGAGCCCGGAGGCGCCGAGGAACGCGAGCAGAAAGCCGGCAAAGGCCAGGCCCCAGAGCGCTCCCTCCGCGGCGCCGCCGATCCCGGCTGCCCTGAGCGCAGGCCGCCAGGCGAGCGGGAGGAACAAGGCGACACCGGCCGCCGCGAGCAGCCCCGCGAAAAAGAGCCAGCGCGAGAGAACATTCGTCGCCGTCGGCCCCTGGCCCCCGGCGCTCAGCGCCGCGACCGGGGGCGCGCGACCGGCTCCGACGGCGAACGCAAAGACGCCCTCGCTCGTGTGCCCGTCGTCGGAGAGAATGCGCCAGCGGACCGTGTAGTCGCCGTCCGCGAGTCTGCGGAGCGGAATCGTCACGTTTTGGCCCGAGGCCTTCGGCCTGCCGGCCGCGACGGAGCGGCGATCGGAGTTCCGCACGACCACCGTGCCGGCGAGGACGCGGACGGCCTCATCGAATCGCACCGTCACCCGGGTTGGCGCCTGGGCAAGGACTGCGCCGTCTGCGGGATCGCTCGAGATCAGCCTGGCATGTGCCCAGGCGGCAGGCGCCGCCGCCGCGGCCGCGGAGAGGGCCATGGCCGCGGCAAGCGTGCGCGTCGGTCGTCTCACTGTCTCGGGAGAGTCTTCGTGACGGCGCCCTGGAACGGTTCGCCGTACCGGAATCTTGCCGGGACTACACTCCGCCCGGTGGCCGAGGTGGACGTTTCGGAGCAGCCGACGGCGCTCGAATGGGAGACTCCGCTCTTCCGGCAGGCGATCACGCAGTTCGAGCAGGCGCTTCCCTATGCGGACGTCGACGAGGCGATCGCCGAGCGGCTTCGCTATCCGGAGCGCTCGCTCGTCGTCAGCGTTCCGGTTCGGCTCGACGACGGCGCCTGGCGCGTCTTCCCCGGTTACCGCGTGCAGCACTCGAGCGTGCTCGGCCCGACGAAGGGCGGCATCCGCTTCGATCCCGAGGTGACGCTCGGCGAGTGCGCGGCGCTCGCGATGTGGATGACCTGGAAGTGCGCTCTCCTCCGGCTGCCGTACGGCGGCGCCAAGGGGGGCGTCCGCTGCACCCCGCGTGAGCTCTCGGTTCGGGAGCTCCAGGGGCTGACGCGCCGGTTCACCTCCGAGCTGCTGCCGGTGCTCGGACCCCAGCAAGACATTCCGGCACCGGACATGGCGACGAACGAGCAGACGATGGCCTGGATGATGGACACCTACTCGATGCAGCGCGGCTATGCCGTGCCCGAGATCGTGACCGGCAAGCCCGTATCGCTTGGAGGCTCGCTCTTCCGACACGAGGCGACGGGCGCCGGCGTCGTGATGGTGATCGAGCGCTGCTGTCAGCGGCTCGGGAATCCCCTCGCCGGGCAACGCTGCGTCGTTCAGGGCTTCGGCAACGTCGGCGGGATCGCAGCCGCCGAGCTCTACGGACACGGCGCGCGCGTCGTCGCCGTGTCGGATCTCTCCGGCGGCGTCCACGACGAGCTTGGCCTCGAGATCCCGGAGCTGCTCGCCTACGCGGAGAGGAACGCCTCGCTCGCGGGTTACGCCAAGGGCGAGCGGGTCACGAACGACGAGCTGCTCGAGCTTCCCTGCGACATCCTCGTCCTCGCCGCGCGCGAGGATCAGGTCACCGGCGAGAACGCCGGCCGCATCCACGCGCGCCTGGTCGCAGAGGGGGCGAACGGGCCAACCTCCGTGGAGGCGGACGCGATTCTCGCCGAGCGCGGGATCCTCGTCCTGCCGGACGTGCTGACGAACGCCGGCGGCGTCACGGTCTCGTACTTCGAGTGGGTGCAGGATCTGGGACGCCTCTTTTGGGACCGAAACGAGATCCGCGCTCGCCTCGCCGACAAGCTCGCCGATGCCTTCGACCGGGTCTGGCACCT
Source organism: Gaiellaceae bacterium (assembly GCA_036378475.1). Lineage (GTDB taxonomy): Bacteria > Actinomycetota > Thermoleophilia > Gaiellales > Gaiellaceae > 13-2-20CM-68-14. The sequence goes on along the minus strand of DASUWJ010000002.1, from coordinate 3,715 downwards.
CTCCGAAGAGCAGGGACTCTCCCTGCGTAGCGCCGCTCTTGTCGCCGGAATCCGGGAGGTCGGGAGTGCTCTGACCGCTCGCGGCATCTACCCGTGAGCGACCGGGTCCGGGATGCGATGGTGCCCGAGCCGCGCACCCTCGGAGGCGCTGCGCCGGTTCGTGAGGCGGGAGAGCTGCTCTCCCGTCCCCAGGTGCGGGCCGTCTTCGTCTGCCAGGACGAGCAGCTCGTCGGCGTGATCACGCGCGGCACGCTCGTGCGAGATGTCGTAGCCGCCGGACGGGGACCCGAGACGCCCGTGCGCGAGATCGCGGAGCCACCGCGGTTCACGCTCGATCCTGAGCTGCCGCTCGACGAGGCCTTTCGCTTCCTGGAGGACGAGGATCTCGAGCGCGTGCCGGTGATCGAGAACGGTCGCCTGGTCGGCGTCCTCTCGCGGAGCTCGCTCCAGCGCCGGCTGGCGGAGGACGAGCCGCCGGAGGCGGACGAGGACCCCGGCTCGGTTATCTAGCAGCAGGTGTAGGCGCCCGGGGGAGCCGCTCCCTCCTCGGGCTCGGGCAGCTGCGCCGCTTCGAGCGCCGCGCCGTCGAGAATGTCGCGCTCGCTGACCTCGAGTTCCTCGAGCCCGAAGTGGCCCAGGACCTCGCGCAGGATCACGGCGCCAGCGACGATCACCGGAGCGCGCTCGGGCTCGAGCGCGGGCAGCTGACGGCGCCGGACGAGGGGCAGCGAGGCAAGTCGCTCGAGCTGCGTCTCGACCGACTGACTGCGAAGGTGGTGGCCGTGCACCTCGTCGGCGTCGTACTCGGCGAGCCCGAGATCGAGTGCGGCCAGGCTCGTGATCGTGCCGGCGACTCCGATCGCGCTTGCGGGCCGTACGTCGACCGGGACGCGCTCGGCCAGCAGCGAGCGAATGCTCTCGGCGCACGCAGCGAGCTCGCTGTCGCTGGGGGGATCCGAGTGGAGAAAACGCTCGGTGAGGCGCACGCAGCCGAGGTCGAGACTGTCGTGGAAGCGAACGCCCTCCGGGCCTCCGACGACCAGCTCGGTTGAACCGCCGCCGATGTCCACGATCAGCGTCTCGGCTTCGAGCTCGCGGCCGGCCGAGACACCGCGGAAGGTCAGCTGCGCCTCGTCGTTTCCCGAGAGCAGGCGCGTCGAGAAGCCGTAGCTCCACTCGATCTCGCCGAGGAACGCCTCGCCGTTCTCGGCGTCTCGAACGGCGCTCGTCGCAACCGCGAGCACCCGCTCGGCGCCGAGCTGTTCCGTTTCGCGCCTGAAGTCGCTGAGGACGTTTCGAACGCGCGCAATCGGCGCCGGAAGGAGGCGCCGGCGCGTGTCGACCCCTTCGCCAAGGCGCGTGATCTCAAGACGTCGGACGAGCTCGTCCAGCCGCCCGTCGCGCACATCGGCGACGAGCAGCCGAGTCGAGTTCGTGCCGAGATCGACGGCGGCGACGCGCATGACCCCAAATCTAACCGCGAGCTATACTGAGGCCGCGACGCGGGGTGGAGCAGTCAGGTAGCTCGCCGGGCTCATAACCCGGAGGTCGCAGGTTCAAATCCTGCCCCCGCTACCTCGAAAGGCCCCGGAAACGGGGCCTTTTTCTACGTCGAGGAGTGGGCGTTCCGGCCTCTGTGGTACTCAGGTGGTACTAAACGTGCCTCGCGACTGAACCATGAGCTCCGAAAGATGCTGGCTGCCTTCCAACCGTTCGAGTTCGTGCTTGGTCGCTTCGCGACGTTTCCCGCGCCTCCCGGTGGACCGCCGGTGCTCTACCTCGAGCCCGATCCTCCCGAGCGCTTCCAGGAGATGACCGATGCGCTGGTCCGTGCGTTCCCCGATTACCCGCCCTTTGGTGGTCAGTTCACGACCCTCGTGCCGCATCTGACCGTCGCCGAGGACGACGCGGCCCCGCTCACTAAGATCCGGGACGACATCGCGCCCGTGCTGCCGATTGCGGCGCGAGCCGAGCGCGCGCTCGTAATGCGCCACGGTGCAGATGGCTGGCGAATCAAGAGCCGTATCGGCCTTGGTCGACGTGACGGAGCCTGAGACAGAGCTAGATCAGCGTGATGAGCGTGCCGCCTGGCCGCCGACCTGGCGGCGCGCCGGCTCGCTCCTGAAGTCGATCACGGCGCGAGCGAAGACGCAGGCTGCCGAGCTTCCCCGGGCCACGTGGAGCCTCCTCACGGAACGATCGCTCGTAAGCATCGCCGCACGATCGAAGCGAAAGCTCGCGCTTGCCACTCGCTGGCAGCGGGTGACCCGCGGCGTGTTCGCACCGCTCTGGTATTTCGCTCGAAGCGAGCTCTCGTTTATTCCGATTGCGGCTGTCGCGCTCGGAGTCATCTTTTTGCCGCTTAGCGTGTGGTTCGAGCCCTTCTCCTCCACGACCCGCGCGTCGGCTTTCCTGCAAGCGCTCTGGCAGATCGAAGGCGTAACGCTGGCGATCGCGCTTACCGTCGTCGTATTTGTGTTCGCGACCGTCTACTCGTCGCGCATCGGCGGATCTCTCAGACAGTTCGCCGAGGAGACGGGGCTCTTTCCGATCTTCTACGTGGGACTTGTTTCGCTCGGGCTCGACGGGGTCGTACTCCTAGGGGGCGGTGAAGGCGCATCTGGTGGCTGGGCGGCCACATGGGCTGCCGTATGGGGCGGTGTCGACGGCCTGCTCCTAGGCGTGCTGTTCGTCTCGACGATCCGCGCCATCGAGATCAGCGCAATGGAGCGTCGCCGGCTTGCGCGTGCGCGCCGAGAGGTTCAGCGCGAGACGGAGCGCGTGATCTTGAAGCGAATCGCATTGAACCACCTGCTCGAGTACGGGACGCGAGTCGGCTTCGATTACACACCGATCTTCGGGACGTCGTCATCAGCGACGGCTGTTGCGATTACCGCGGGCCGCGCCGGTGAGATCGCCGATATTCGGCTGAGGCCACTCCACAGGCTCGGCCGCCTTACGAGACAACTGGGATTACCGCAGCCGCGCCTGCGTGCGCAGCTCGACCTCAGGGTTGGTGCAGACACCGAACTCCTGTGGCTCGAGCCGCAAACTCTCGATCGTCGCCCGCGCCCGCGCCCGCGGCCGCGGCGAGCTTTCAAGCTTCGGAGGAAGAGTCGTGAGCTCGCGTTCAGGGAGACGATCGAGCGTCTCCGGGATGAAACGATACGAGCGATTGATGCGCCCTCGCCCAGTCTGTACGCGCGGCAGAACGAGGTCTACGAAGAAATGCTGCTCGCACTTCCGGCGACGTGGGCGCAGTACGGCCAAGAGTTCGGCCCGGACATAGCCGGCGAAGCGACGCCGTTCGAGCTCGGCTTCCTCGACTTCGTCGAACGTGACCTCTACGTGGAACTTGAGCAAGCGGTGCTTGGGCGAAGCCGTGACGTTGCTCACCAAGCGCTGTGGTTCCCGCTCCAGGTTGCCCGTGGAGCGCTCGATGCTCGAGCGAGCGCGCTCTCAATGCGTATGCTCGCGCTCTGGGCCGCAATCGTCGGTCTCTTGATTAGGGCGCCTGACTCGGATTCGCGGAACGCGCTCCTCGAGCGCGCAACCCAGCAGATAGGTGAGTACGGGCGCTTCTCGATCGAGCATTTGATCGAGGAGGGCGACGCCGACGAGCGAGAGCGAGGGGCCACGGCGCTCTTCCAGGTCTTCGAGGCCGCAACCGATGCGTGCAAGAGGGTCCTCGATCACGACCCCGGGCAGACAAGGT
>DASUWJ010000001.1:0-42334 GCA_036378475.1 Gaiellaceae bacterium | reverse complement strand
GGTCAGAAACAGGCAGCAGCCCGGCTCGAACGGCGCCAGCCGGTGGAGCGAGCGGCAGATCGCCTCGATCCGCTCGGCCGGCTCCTCCGGGCCGGCCAACAGCGGCAGCGGCAGGATCGAGGGCACGGCCGGCACGCAGTGCGTGGCCCGCAGGCCGCTCTCGTGCAGGCGGGTGAGCGCGGCCTCCTCGTCGCCGAGCTTGAACTCGCAGATGCCGATGCCCTCGGCGCCGGCGGAGGCGTAGGCGTCCAGGTCTTCCTCGAAGCTCGCGGCGACCGTCGTGTACTCGCAGATCGAGAGCGGCGGCCGCTCGCTCATCGCCGGACCCGGGCGAGCAGCCGCCGGGGCAGCGGCGGCCGCAGCAGCTGCTTCGCGACCATGTAGCCCGAGCCCGCGCCGAGCCCCGGCCCGGGGTGCGTGCTGGCGCCGATATGGAAGAGACCCGCGACCGGCGTCCGGTGCCCGGGCAGGCCCGGCCGGGGACGCCAGATCAGGTTCTGGTCGAGCGAGAGCGCGCCGGCATAGATGTCGCCGCCGACCAGGTTGATGTTCGCGGCCGCGATCTCGGCCGGGGAGAGGACGACGCGGCGGAGCAGGGCTCGCTCGAGGTTCGGGATCTGCGCGGCCAGGCGCGCCTGGATCCGGTCCGCGTAGCGCTCCCGCAGCTCTTCGCTCCAGGAGCCGTCGCCGGGGTCGAGCTCGCCGGCGGCATCGCCCTTGACGATCCGCGGCAGTTCCTGCAGCTGGAGCCAGAGGATCCAGCTGCCGCCCGGCGCGCGCGACTCGTCGATCGCCAGCGGCTGTCCGCAGACGATCGTCGCCTCGGCCGGCAGGAGACCGCGCTCGGCTTCGTTGACCGCCCGCGAGACGCCGTCGAGCCCGGGCGTCAGGTGCACGATCGCCGTGCGGGCGAGGCGCTCGTCACCCGGCCAGCGCGGGCGCTCGGACAGGGCGAGGTGGATCTGCATCTCGGCCCGGCCGAACCGAAAGCGCAGCCCCTCGGCGCGCAGGCTCTCGGGCAGGGCCTGATCGGCCAGCAGGCGCCCGTAGAGCTGGTTCGGGGTCACGCTACAGGCCACCGCCCGCGTGGCGGAGACCGTTTCCCCGCCCGTCAGCCGGACGCCGGCCGCACGGCCTGCCTGCACGAGCACCCGCTCGGCCTCGGCCTCCGTCCGGCACTCGCCGCCCGCGTCCTCGATCACGTCGCGCAGGGCCTCGACGAGCCGGCTGCCGCCGCCCCGCGGCACCGGCATCCCGCCGAGCTGGAGGGCGACCGCGATCAGCTTCGTCATCGAGCCGGAGAGCGCGGCGTCGGGCCCGAGGCCCGTGTGCAGCACCCAGGGCGCGAGCAGGCCGTGGATCCGCGGCGAGTCGAACGACTCGCCCAGCCAGTCCCGGGCCGAGCTGACGAGCTCGCCGCTCCAGCGGTGCAGGCCGACGCGCCCGAGCCGGCGGTAGGCCCGGAGCGCGAGCCGCAGTCCCTCGGCTGACCAAAGCTCGGTGGCGAGGACGCCGAAGGCGAGCTCGGCGTTGGCCAAGAAGGCCTCCTGGATTCGCCGCCAGGCCTCGCCGTCGCCTGCCGCGTGGCGCTCGAACTCCGCCACGTTGTCCTCGAGCGAGGTGGTGAGGAAGGCGCTCTCGCCGTCCGGGAAGAGGGTCGCCGTCGGCAGGTCGGTGTTCAGGTACTCGAGCCCACGCGCCTCGAGCTCGTCCTTGAGCTCGGCGTAGGCGGCCGAGCCGGTGAAGAGGGGATGCCAGCTCGCAAAGACCTCGTGCCGGAAGCCGGGCTCGGTCAACTCCGCAGTCCTGATCGCGCCGCCGAGCTGATCGCTTCGCTCGAGCACGCACACCCGCCAGCCCGCCCTGGCCAGGAGGGCGCCGCCGGCGAGCGAGTTGATGCCACTGCCGACGAAGACCGCGTCGAAGGCCCTCACCTCGGCTCCGGTGCCTGGGCGCGGGGCGCACGCAGGCGGCGCGGCAGGCGGAGCGAAAACTCGCGCCCGCCGGTGAGCCCGCTCGGGCGGAGCACCAAGACGACGAGCATCGCGGCCGCGACCCCGACCAGGCGCGAGCCTCCGGGCAGGTGCAGCCGCAGGCCGAGCACGTGCACGGTGTTCTCGGCGTTGCCGAGGAAGGTGTCCAAAAGCGAGACGCCGAGCGCACCCACGACCGCGCCGAAGAGCGACTGCGCCCCGCCGACGACGAGCATCGCGAGCGTCAGGAAGGTGAGGTCGAGATAGACCTGCTCGGTGTCGATCGAGCCCAGGAGATGCACGAGCAGGCCGCCCGCGAAGCCGCAGAGCGCGCCGCTCAGCGTGAACGCGAGCAGGCGCTGGCGGTGGATGTCGATTCCGGCCGCGCGCGCGGCGGCGGGATCCTCGCGCGTCGCCCGCAACTGGCGGCCGAAGCGGCTCTGCTGGTAGCAAAAGGCGACGACGACCGCGATCAGCGCGCCGAGCGTCGCCTGGGCAAAGGTCGTCGTGCCGGGCACGAGTGCGAGCGTCGTCGCGCCGGGCCCGATCTTCGTCCAGTTGCGGAGCACGTTGTGGGTGATCTCGAGCACGGCGAAGGTGGCGATTCCCGCCGCCAGGCCCGACAGGCGCATCAGCGGCAGGCCGACGAGGAAGGCGAAGACGCCGCCGAGCGCCGCCGCCAGGAGCAGGGAGGGGACGTTGCCGATCGAGTGGTGGGCGAGGAAGGGCCACAGGCCGGGGAGGACGTTCGGCTTCACGGTCGGGTCGACGGTCAAAAGGCCGGCCGCGAACGCGCCGACGGCGACGAAGCTGATCTGGCCGAAGGAGAGCACGCCGGAGTTGCCGACGAAGACGTAGAGGCCGACGACGATCGCCACGTTGACGAGCGCGTTCCAGACCTCGGTCTGGGTGCCGGCGGTGGTGGCGCGGCCACCGAGGCCGACGAGGACGACGAGCGCGCAGGGCGCCAGGAGCTGCAGGCTGGCGTTCAGGCGCCTCATACGCGTTCGGCCGGCGCCCGGCCGAAGATCGCGAAGAGGCCCCGCGGCCGCAGCAGGAGGACGAGGATCACGAGCGCGAAGACCGCGGAGGGGAGGTAGACGCGGCTTCCCGAGGGCAGGGTGTCGCCGAGCACGCCCGTTGCGACGCCGATGAAGAAGCCGCCGAGCGTCGCCGTCACGAGCCGGTCGATGCCGCCGACGACGATCCCGACGAGGACGATAATCGTGTCCCGCAAGGCGAAGTCGGGCGTGACGAGCGGCGTCTGCACGACGAAGATCACCGCCGTGATCGCGGCAAGCAGCCCCGAGATCACGAACGCGAGCAGGATCACCGTGTTGGCGCCGACGCCGAGCATCCTGGCGGTGCGGAAGTCGGCCGCGGCGGCCCGCATCTGCAGGCCGATGCTCGTCCGGTTCAGGAAGAGGCCGAGCGCGGCGAGCACGACCAAAGCGACGACGATCGCGACGATCGTGATCCACTGGATCTGGGCCGAGCCGAGCCGGAGCGAGCGGTTCAAGCCGGAGAGGGTGCCCACCGAGTCCCCGATCGGCTTGTTCGCGAACGAGTAGCGCAGGAGCGCGATGCTCTGGAGCAGGAAGCTGATCGCGAAGGTTGCCGCCAGCATCGTCGCCGGCGAGGCGCCTCGAAGCCGGCGAAACGCGAGCAGCTCCATCGCGACCGAGAGCGTGACGACGACCGCGACGCAGACGGCGATGCTCGCGGGATCGCCCCAGGAGCCCGTGAACGCGAGCGTGTAGGCGCCGGCCATGATCAGCTGGCCGTAGGCGAAGTTGACCAGGCGGAGCACCCCGAAGACGAGGCCGATCCCGACCGCCATCAGCGCGTAGACGGCGCCGAGCGCGAGCGCATCGATGCTCGTTTGGAGGACGTTCACGAGGCGAGGTACGCCTCGACGAGGCGGTTCGTGTCGCCGGCGTCCGCAGGCCCGAGCGTCATCCGGAGCTCGCCGTTTGCGAGCACGTGCGTCCGGTCGGCGAAGGCGACCGTCCGCTGCGCCCGCTGCTCGACCAAGAGGGCCGAGATGCCGCTCGCGCGGATCTCGGCGAGCGCCTCGAAGACGGCATCGACGAGCCGTGGCGCGAGGCCGAGGGACGGCTCGTCGAGGAGCAGGACCTCGGGGCCGGCCACGAGCGCGCGGGCGATCGCAAGCTGCTGCTGCTGGCCGCCCGAGAGCGCACCGGCCCGGCGCTCGAGCGAGTCGCGGAGAGCGGGGAAGAGCGCGAGGACCGGCTCGAACGGATTCGCGGCTCCGTTCCGGGCCCGGCGGGCGACCAGGCCGAGCCGCAGGTTCTCCTCGACCGTCAGCTCGCCGTAGATCCGGCGGCCCTCCGGCACGATTGCGATTCCGGCCCGGGCGACGCGCTCGGGGGGGAGGCCCCGGATCGAGCGGCCCGCCAGCTCGATCGAGCCACGGTAGGGGCGGACGATGCCCATGATCGCGTGCAGCGTCGTCGTCTTGCCGGCCCCGTTCGGCCCGATCAGTCCGACGACCTCGCCGCGGCGGAGCTCGAGGCTCAGGCCGCGAACGGCCGGCACCGAGCCGTGGCGCACCTCCAGGTCGGTGATCGCTAGTAGCGGCGCCTCACGCATTCGGATGCTCCTCGTGAACGGCGCTCTCGCCGAGGTACGCCGCTGCCACGTCGAGATTGCCGCGGATCTCGGCCGGCGTTCCCTCGGCGAGCGTGCGCCCCTGGTCGAGGACCTGGATCCGGTCGCAGATTCCCATGATCATCGCCATGTTGTGGTCGATCAGGAGCACGCCGATGTCCAGGTCGTCCCGGACCGTCCGGATCACCTCGGCAAAGGCCGCCACTTCCTGCTCGGGGAGGCCGGCGGCCGGCTCGTCCAGGAGCAGGAAGCTCGGCTCCGTCGCGAGGGCGCGGGCGACGCCGAGCTTGCGCTCGTCGCCGTGGGGGAGCGAGCGGGCGGGAAGCTCGGCTCGCTCGCTCAGGCCGAGAAGCGCCAGGAGCTCTCGCCGCCTCCTGCGCGCGAGCCGCGCCGAGGCTCCCGAGCCGAGCGCGGCCACCTCGACGTTCTCGCGCACGGAGAGAGCGGCGAACGAGCGGCTGTGCTGAAACGTCCTCGCCAGGCCGGCGCGGCCGCGGCGGTGCGGGCGCCAGCGGGTGACGACCCGCTCGCCGAGCAGCACCGTCCCCGAGTCGGGGAAATCGAAGCCGCTCAAGACGTTGACGAGCGTCGTCTTGCCGGCGCCGTTGGGGCCGATCAGGCCCACGACCTCGCGCCTGCGGAGCTCGAGTGAGACCTCGGCGAGGGCCTGCACGCCCTCGAACGACCGCGAGATGGCGGTGGCCCGGAGAGCTTCCCCGGGCCACCTGTTCGAGACGGTCGGCGGCGCCTCGGCCACCTGGTCGCCTCGCCGCTCCCTCAGCCGATGTTGGCGAGCTTCTTCGCCGCGTACAGCTTCACGAACCGGGGCTTTCCGTTCTCGACCTCCATCACCCGGTACTGGCGGCCGAACACCGTGTGCAGCTTGGTCGTGAAGCTGATCTTGCCGGAGATCGTCGGCAGCTTGCGGAAGTGCGCGAACGCGGTCGCGAGCTTGCTGCCCTGCGTGCTCTTCGTTTTCTTCACGGCCGCGACGATCGCGTCGATCGTGGCCGCGCCGGTGACGAAGCCTCCCGTGCCGGGAGCCTTGCCCTCGGCCTTCATCTCGGCCTCCAGGTGCCTGACGGCCGGGTTCGGGTCGTCCCCGAACACCGAGGCGAAGGTCACGTACCAGTAGTGGGAGACCTTCGGATTCTGCGGGTACCAGTAGTTTCCGTCCCCGGCCCAGGAGTTCATGATCGGGGCCTTGCTGCCCGCGTTGCGGACGTCCGCGAAGAAGGTCGGCCAATCACCGAAGGCCGTCGAGGTCGCGATCACCTGCGCCTTCGCGGCCGCGGCTCGCTTGGCCACGGAGCCGATCGTCTTGTCCCCGTTCGTGAAGCTCTCCGTGTGCACGATCTTGCCGCCGAGCTGGCGGTAGCGGACGCTGAAGGCCTTGGTCACGTTCTTGAAGTAGACGAGCAGGTTGTCGGTGACGACGGTCGCGCGGCGCCACTTGTGCTGGATCGCCAGCTCGGCCATCGCCGCCCCCTCGTCCTGCGCCACGTTGCCGAGGCTGAAGGCGAGCTTGCCGAGCTTGGAGCCGAAGCGTTTGGGGCCCATCTGGTCGGTGCCGATGCACGGCGCGACCGTCAGCAGGCCCTTGCTGAGCGAGACCGTGGCCGCGGGCGTCGCGTAGTCGACGTCGCAGGTGACGAGCATGACCTTTGCTCCCTGGGCGATCAAGCTCAGGGCGCACGCGCCCCCCTTCGCCGGGTTGAGCTGGTGGTTGCAGACCTTGATCACGATCTTCATGCCGTTCACGCCGCCCTTGGCGTTGATCTTCTTCGCCTCGAGTTGCGCGGCCGTCAGCGCCGGGCCGTCGAACGGCGACATCTGGCCGGACAGGTCGACCGCGGCTCCGATCACGAGCGTCTTCGCGCTGCCGCGTCCGGCCGCGCTGCCGGCGCCCAGTGCCGCGAGCACGGCGGCGGCGCAGAGCGCGGCGACGCCGATGAGGTACCACCTTCGCTTCATCCCGTTCCTCCTCTCGATTTCCCCCGGCGATGGTCTCCCGCGGGCCGATCGCGTGTCAACTACCTACGCAACTCACGCTCTATCAGTTGCCGGAACTCGTCGTCGCTCAGCACGCGCCGCTTGGCGGCGCCCGCGGCCTTGACGAGCGCAAGCGTAGCCCGCGCTTGCTCGTCGTCGAGCTCGAGCCCGAGCTCCTTCGCCTTGATCCGGATCGAGTCGAGGCCGCTCTTCTTGCCTAGGACGAGGCCGCGCTTCGCGCCGACAAGCTCGGAGGCGTAGGGCTCGATCGAGGGTGGGTCGTGGAACTGGCTGGCGACGGCACCGCTCTCGCGCACGAACAGGTTCGCGCCGACGAGTGGCTTCCAGGGCTCGAGCTCGTACCCCGAGAGCTCCCGCACGAACTCGGAGGTCTCCCGCAACCGCTCCAGGCGCAGGTTCGTGCGGACGCCGTAGAGCGCGCGCAGGGCGAGCGCGACCTCGCCGAGATTCGCGTTCCCGGCCCGCTCGCCCATGCCGTTGATCGTGCCGTGGATCCAGCGCGCTCCCGCCCTGACGGCGGCGACGGCGCTCGCGGTCGCGAGCCCGAAGTCGTTGTGGCCGTGGAAGTGGAGCGGGATCTCCGGCCCGAGCCAGGCCCGCGTTTGGCCGACCAGCGTCTCGACCGCCTCGGGGGTGGCGACGCCGATCGTGTCGGCGATCACCGCCTCCGCGGCGCCAGCCTCGGCCGCCCGCTTGTAGACCTGCTCGAAGAAGGCCGGCTCGGCGCGCGTCCCGTCCACGCCGAAGAAGGCGACCCTGATCCCGTGTCCGGCCGCGTAGGAGACGGCGCGCGTGATCCGGCCGAGCATCTCCTCCCGCGTGACGCCGAGCGCGGCCAGCTTCCGGTCGGAGATCGGCGACTCGACCACGCTCGCCTCCACCCCGAGCTCGACGAGCGCTTCCAGATCCGCCGGCAGCGCGCGGGAGAACCCCCAGATCTCGGCGCCGAGCCCGGCCTCGAGCACGAGCCTGAACGCGCGCTCGTCCTCTGCCGAGACGCGCGGGAAGCCAGCCTCGATCCGCTCGATCCCGAGCGCGTCGAGCCGGCGCGCGATCTCGAGCTTCTGCTCGGGGTCGAGGACGACGCCGACCGTCTGCTCGCCGTCGCGAAGCGTCGTGTCGTAGAAGCCGACCTGCGCCTCGATCGCCGCCGGCAGGTTGAGCTCGCCGGTCCAGATCCGCTCCTCGCTCACCGGAAGTCGTCCGGGAAGGGGGAGAGCTTATCCGGGCCGTCCTTCGTGATCAGGAAGTTGTCCTCGAGCCGCAGGCCGCCGCCGCCGGGCCAGTAGACCCCTGGCTCGATCGCGAGCACCATGTTCTCCTCGATCGTGCCGCCGCCGGCCTGGTGTGCGTAGGGGGGCTCGTGGGCGCGCGCGCCGACGCCGTGGGCGATCGGATGGCTCGGCTGGCCGGGGTAACCTGCCGCCTCGATCCCCGCGCGGACGAGGCGGTCGAGTTCGGCCAGGCTGGCGCCCGGACGCAGATGATCGAGGGCAGCCTGATAGACCGAGAGCAGCGCTTCGAGCAGCTCGGCGTAGCGCGGCTCGAGCTCGCCCGGGCAGACGTTCTTCGTGTGGTCGCACCAGTAGCCGTCCACGCAGACCCAGATCTCGAACAGCGTCGGCTCGTTGGCGCGGACCGGCCGGTCGGAGGTCGCCGTGAAGGTGCGGATCCCGGGGCCCGACCAAACGAGCGAGAACCCGAGCGCGAGGTCGACGTCAGCGCGCTTCGTGCCGGCGCCGTGGACGTGGCCGAGCCAAAGCGCCGCGGCCTCGGATTCGCTCATGCCCGGCTCGAGCGAGCCCTTGACGTGCTCCATCGCCGCCGCGGCGACCTCGTTGGCGATCCGCATCCGCGCCAGCTCCTGCTGCGTCTTCACGGCCCGGGCCGCGTTCAGGAGCGGTGTCGCGTCGAGCGCCTGCGGCCAGGCGTCGAACCACGCCTTCGGGTAGGTGGTCGGCTCGCCGACCATCCGGTCTGCCGCCTGGGTCGCGAGCGAGAGCTCGAGCCCGACGCGCGGATACCCCCGCGCGGCCTCGAGCGCGAGCTCGAGCGCCCGCAGCTGCGGCGGCCGCGGGTCGGTCGCCTCGTAGCCGCTGAAGAAGCGGACGTCGTCGGTCCAGGCGCTGGCGGCCACGTCCTCGCGCGAGGGCTCGAGCGCGATCAGGCTCGGCACACCCTCCCGCGGGAAGACGACGGCCTCGTAGCCCTTCATCCCCCAGAAGTTCGTCAGGTAGAGGACGTTGTCCGGCGCGCGGGCCACCAGCGCGTCGAGCCCCTGCTCGGCCATCAGCTCCCGGACGCGATCGAGCTTGCGCTCGTCGCGGGGCCACCTCACCAGCGCACGCGGGGAGGCGGCGGCTCGCCGTGCGCCTCCTGCCAGGAAACGACCGGGTTTCGCAACACCCCCAGCCGCTCGATCTCGGCCTCGATCACGTCGCCCGGCTTCAGGTAGAGCGCGGCCGGATCCTCGCTGAAGCCGGCCACCCCGGAGACCGTGCCGGTCGAGACCACGTCGCCCGCGCTGTAGCCGAGCGCGGAGTAGTGGGCGAGGATCTCCGCGATCGTCACCGACATGCGGCCCGAGTGCGAGGTCTGCCGGGTCTCGCCGTTGACCCGCAGCGTCATCGCCAGGTCGTGCGGATCGCCGACCTCGTCCGGGGTCACGATCCAGGGTCCGAGCGGGCAGAAGGTGTCGATCGCCTTGCAGAAGGAAAAGACGCCCGACTCCATCTCCCGGCGCTGGATGTCGCGGGCGGTGATGTCGTTGAAGATCACGTAGCCGCCGATGTACTCGCCGGCCTCCTCCGGGCCGAACCACCTGCCGGGCTTGGCGATCACGACCGCGAGCTCGAGCTCGTAGTCGAGCTCCTCCGTCAGGTGCTCGGGATACACGATCGCCTCCTCAGGCCCGATGATCGCATCGACGTTCTGGAAAAAGACGATCCAGGGCGCGATCCGGTGCGACCAGTCGACCCGCTTCGACTCCTCCTCGTGCTCGCGAAAGTTGCCGGCTGTGTGGAAGAACTTCTTCGGCACGATCGGCGCCGCGAGGCCCGCCTGCTCGGGCGGCAGCTCCTCTCCCGTCGGCCGCGCCGCCTGGCCGCCCTCGAAGTAGGCGCGCATGGAGGGGGCATCGAGCAGCGCGACGCTCCCGTCCTCGAGGCGGCCGACTCGGCTGTCGGCGAGCGTGACGAGCTTCACGCCACCCCGCAGAGGTTCATCGCGGCGCGAGCATAGACCTCGGCGGTTCGGGCCAGCGCCGCGATCTCGAGGTTCTCGCCCAGCTCGGCGTCGGGGAGGCCGGAGGAGCAGCCGTAGTTGACGGTCGGGATCCCGTAGCGCGAGAGCACGGAGGCATCCGAGAACCAGCGCGTGACATCCCGCTCAGGCGGCGAGCCGAACACCGCGGTGTGTGCCTCGGCGAGGGCCGCGATCACCGGCTCGGACTCGTCGATCTCGGCGCCCGGCGCCGAGACGTAGACCTCCGCCTCGACGTCTTCGAGCGAGCGCGCGAAGGCGAGTGCCCGCCTGCGCGCCTGCGCCATCGGCACCCGCGGCGGCACGCGCAGGTCGAGGAAGAGGTCGGTTCGGTGCGGTGTGCGGGAAACCCGCCAGCCGAACCCGCCCTGGATCGCCCCCAGATTCGCGAGCCCGCGCAGGCCCTCGTGGCTCATCTCCTCCTCCCAGACCGGCAGCCACTCGAGCACCCGGTCGAGGAGGCCGCGCATGCGCACGATCGAGTTCTCGTCGCGGCGGCCCTCGCTGAAGGCGGTGTGGATGAAGGGCCCGCGCGTGGAGAGCCGCAGCCAGAGGGAGCCGAAGTGCGCGAGTACGAGTTTGTTCTCGGTCGGCTCGCCGAGGATGCAGAAGTCCGCGGCGCCGCCGTGGCCGACGAGGTAGCGCGAGCCGGCGGCGTAGCCCCGGTACTCCGCGCCCTGCGCCTCGCCGTACTGGGCCTTCTCGATCTCGCCAGCGACACAGGCGATCAGCACGTCGCCCCGCAGGCGCATCCCCGCCTCGCGGAGCGAGCGGAGCGCCTCGAGGTAGCAGGCGAGGGCTCCCTTCATGTTCGAGATGCCGAGCCCGTAGATCCGTCCCTCCTGCTCGAATCCCTCCGGCCGGAAGCCCGGGATCCCCGCGAGCCAGGGCTCGGCGCCCGAGTAGGAGGTGTCCAGGTGCCCGTTGAACATCAGGGTCGGCCCGCCGCCGGCCCCCGCCCAGGTGGCGAGCACGTTTGCCCTGCCCTCCTCCACCTGCTGCCACTGCACCTCGAGGCCGAGACGCTCGAGCTCGCCGGCCAGCAGGGTTGCCAGCGCCTGCTCGGAACCCGTGAAGCTCGGCGTCGAGACGATCCGGAGCGCCAGCTCGACCAGGCGCCGCTCGTCGATCCGGAGGCCGGTCACGCGAGCGCCGGCAGGACGCGCTCGCCGAAGAGCCTGATCTGCTCGTGCCGGTCCGCCCCCCAGAGCTCGAGCATCACGTGCGTGCAGCCCGCCTCCCGGTACTCCTCGATCGCCGCCAGGCAGTCCTCGGGTGTGCCGGCGATCGGCTTGCAGCGCTCGAGCAGCGAGTCCGTCATCGCCGCCTTGGCGGCGAGCCTGCCTCCCTGCTCCATCGCGGCCGCGACCGGCGCCAGCTCCTCCATCTCGATCCCCGCGCACTGGAGCAGCGTGTCCGCGGCGCCCTTGATGTTCTGGAACTTGTTCGCCAGGTACATGGCGCCGATCTCGCGCGCGCCGTCTCGGCCGAGCTCGCGGTCGCTCTCGTGCACGGAGGCGATCACGGTGCAGCCGATGTCGATCGTCGCGGGGTCGCGCCCGGCGCTGCGGAGGTTCTCGACCGACCAGCGCACGTAGGCGGGCGTCGTGATCGAGGGCGTCAGCAACCCGTCCGCGAGCTCGCCCGCAAGCAGCTGCATCTTGGGGGCGGTCGCCGCCACGTAGACGGGCGGCGCGCCACGGGGGCTCTCGGCCTCGGCCGCGAGCGGCGGCACGTCGGCGGAGAAGGTCTCGCCCTCGTAGCGAAAGGAGCCTCCCGCGAGCACGCCTCGCACGATCTCGACCGCCTCGCGCATCGGGCCGAGCGTCTTTTGCGTCTGCAGGCCGGCGTTGTTCAGGAAGATCTTCGAGGTCCCGAAGCCGAGGATGAAGCGCCCGGGCCCGGCGAGCTCCTGCACGACCCGGGCGTCCATCGCCACCTGGACCGGATGGCGCGTGAAGGGCGAGACGATCCCCCAGCCGATCGTCAACCGCTCCGTCTCGCGGGCGAGGAGCGAAGAGACGACGGTCGACGAGCGCGCCTCGAGCCCGTGCTTTCGCCACCACGGGTAGGCCTCGGCGAGCCAGATCGTGTCGAGCCCGGCCTGGTCCATCACCCTGGCCGCGGCGAGCATCTGCTCGACCGGTTCCAGCGTCAGCTGCATCACGCCGATCCGAAGCGGGGGGCTCACGGCGCCGATCCTCTCACCAGGCGAGCGTGTCGCGGACGCGCTCAGTCGCGCTCTTCGGTCGAGCGGGTCGGGCCCTCGGGCTCGGCCGAGTAGGCCTCCGGCGAGCCGGGATGGATTCCCTCGCTGGCGGCGCCTGCCCCCTCGCCGCCCGGAGCCGCGGCCGCGCTCGGCGCCGGCGGCGCAGCGCCCGCCGCCTCGCGAACCTGCTGGTCGAGCGCGTCGAGGACGCTCGCCACCTGCTGGTTGACGATCGGCTGCAGCACCCGCTGGCCCATCGAACCGACCGGGCCTGCGATCGAGACGTCCGCCTCCCAGTGCATCGCGGTGCCGGAGCCGGAGGCAGCGAGCCGAAACTGCGTCTCCATGCTCATGATCGCCCCGACGCCCTGGCCTTTTGCCTGCAGCCGCGCGTACTCGGGCGGCCGCTCCTCGGTCTTCTCGAAGTTGATCCGCAGCTTGAGCGAACCGAGTCCGAGCGGGACGTTGACGTTCGCGCACCAGCGCCGCTCGTCCTCGACCTCGAAGGTGTCCACGCCCGGCATCGTCCGCGCCAGGCGCGCCGGGTCGTTCAGGACCTGCCAGACGAGCTCGGGCGCCGCCTCGAACGTCCGCTCGCCGGCGACCTTCATCGCGGGTCCACCTTCATCGCGAATCCAGGCGCACGCGCGCGCGCGATTCCTCCGGTCGCGTGAGCAGCTCGAAGACCCGGTGCGGCGGGTTGCAGGAGTCGTAGACGACCGGCTTGCCGCGCGGGCGAAGCGCGTCCTGCAGCGCCGCGCAGACCGAGTGAATGCCCGCGCCGCCGCCCTCGCCCATGCCCTTCGTCCCGAGCGAGGTGAAGGGCGAAGGCGACTCGATCGAGGCCGTCTTCAGCGGCGGCATGTCGAGCGCGTGCGGGACGTGGTAGTCGTAGAAGTTGGGCGTCAGCAGGTTGCCGAGCTCGTCGTAGGTGAACGTCTCGTGCGTGGCCGCGCCGAGGGCCTGCGCGGTGGCACCGTGCACCTGCCCCTCGACGATCTGGGGGTGGATGCGCTTGCCGCAGTCGTCGACGGCCGCGTAGTCGACGATCTCGTAGGCGCCCGTCTCGGGATCGACCTCGAGCACGCAGACGTGGATCTGCGAAGCGTAGGTGAGGGTCAGGTTGCCGTACTTGCGCTCCGTGTCCGGCACCTCGAAGGGGGGTACGTAGACGTAGCGGCAGTTGAGGGTCACGTCGCGGACGTCCGGCGGCAGGATCGCATTGTTCGCGTTCACGATCGCGCCGATGCCCATGAAGGGGATCGCCGCCTCGGCGTTGTCCCGCAGCCGGGCGAAGCCGTCCTCGAGCACGACCGCCTCCTCCTCGACGCCGCCCAAAACCGCGGCCGCCACCCTGCGGATCTCGCCGGCCAGCTTCTCGGTCGCTCCCTTGACGGCGCCGAGCCCGGTGACCGCGAACTGGCTCGCGTAGGTGCCGGAGAAGCCGGCGTGCGAGTTCCAGTAGGTGTCGTGGCCCGGGCGCACGGTCACGTCGTCCGGCGAGATGCCGAGGATCTCGGCGACGAGCTGCGAGGCCGTCGTCTCGTGTCCCTGGCCCTGGGGCACGGTGCCGAGCGTGACGACGACCTCGCCGAAGATGTCGAGTTTGACGGTCGCCACCTCGTTGTTGCCCGAGAACTGCAGCTCGGGGTTCAGAAGCTGGGACTGGCCGAAGTTGTTCGTCCCGGAATCGAGCGTGGAGCCGATCCCGACGCCGAGCAGCCTGCCGCGGGCCTCGGCCTCCCGGCGGCGCTCCTCGATCCGCTCGTAGCCGACCAGGTCGAGCGCGAGGTCGAGACAACGCGCGTAGTCGCCGGAGTCGTAGACGCAGCCGTTCGGCGTCGTCCAGGGGAACTCGTCGCTTCGGATGTAGTTTCGCTTGCGGACCTCGACCGGATCGAGCCCGAGCTCGTTCGCGACGATGTCGATCACGCGCTCGGTGAACCAGAGGTGCTGCATCCGGGAGTAGCCGCGGTTGGGGGAGACGGGCGACTTGTTCGTCGCCACCTGGGTGAAGTCGACGCGGACGTTTTGCCAGCGGTAGCAGCCGGGCGTGACCTGCGCCCAGATGATGCAGCCGAGTGGCTCGTAGCGGGGAAACGCGCCGCAGTCGTCGATCGCCTTCGTCTTGAAGCCGAGCAGTGTGCCGTCGGCCTTGACCGCGACCTCGGTCTCCTGGAACCAGCGCTCGTTCCCGTGCGCGTTCGCCGTGTGCTGGTCGGTTCGCCACTCGGTCCACTGCACGGGCCGGTTCAGCTTGCGGGCGAGCAGGCAGCAGGCGACGAAGTAGGGATGCAGACAGATCTTGTTGCCGAACGCGCCGCCGATGTCCTGGGTCACGAAGCGGAGCTTGTCGGTGCCGACGCGGAGGGCCGGCGCCATCCAGATCGCGCCGATCCCGGGCATCTGGTGGTTGCAGTGCATCGTCCACTGGCCGGTGCCGCGGTTGTACTCGACGAGGCAGCCCGAGCACTCGAGCGGCGTCGAGGAGAAGCGGTCGAAATGGAGCTCGGAGATCCGCAGCACGTGGTCGGCCTCGGCCAGCGCTCCCTCCCAGTCGCCCCAGTCGAAGAGACCGTGCCAAACGACGTTCGAGCCGGCGTCCTCGTGCAGGATCGGCGCGTCGTCCTCCTGCGCCCGGCGGGCATCGACGAGCGGCTCGAGCGGCTCGTACTCGACCTCGACGAGATCGGCCGCGTCGCGGGCCAGCTCCCGGCTCTCGGCCACGACCGCCGCCACCGGCTCGCCCACGAAGCGGGTCCTGCCGACCGCGAGCGCGTAGTCCTTGATCGCGTTCCCCGGCGGCACCGACATCTCGAAGAACGGATCGGTCAAGATCGCGACCTCGTCGCCGGTCAGGGTGCCGTAGACGCCCGAGTGCTCGAGCGCCTTCGCGACGTCCACCGCCTTGATCTTCGCGTGCGCGTAGGGCGAGCGCACGAAGTGGACGAAGCCCATCCCGTGCCGCTTGACGTCGTCGAAGAAGACGCCCTCCCCCTGGACGAGCCGCCGGTCCTCCTTGCGCGGGACGCTGACGCCGATCACCCCGGGCCGCGTCTCCGTCTCCTCGACGACGAGCGCCTCCGTGGCCGTGACGGTCTCGCTCACGCCTGCCCCTTCGCCGCCGCGGCGACGGCGGCGACGATGTTCACGTAGCCCGTGCAGCGGCAGATGTTGCCCTGGATCGCACGCCGGATCTCGTTCTCGGTCGGCTCCGGGTTTCGCTCCAGGAGCGCCTTGGCGCTCATCAGCATCCCGGGTGTGCAGTAGCCGCACTGCAGGGCGTGGTGGGCGTGGAAGGCCTGCTGCAAGGGATGCAGCTCGCCGGCCGCCGCGAGGCCCTCGACCGTCTCGATCGAGCTGCCGTCGGCCTGCACCGCGAGCAGCATGCAGCTCTTGACCAGTGTCCCGTCGACGATCACCGAGCAGGCGCCGCAGTTCCCCGTATCGCAGCCGACATGCGTCCCCGTCAGGTCGAGGTCGTCCCGCAACAGGTGCACGAGCAGGCGCCTCGCCTCCACCTCCCGCTCGTAGGTGGTGCCGTTGACGGTGACGCTGATCGTGTGCTCGGAGGCCGGGTTCACATCCCCTCCTGCGCCTCGCGGAGGGCGCGGAGCGCCAGCACCTCGGCCAGGGCGCGCCGGTACTCGGCCGAGGCGTGGACATCCGAGGGCGGGTCGAGCCCGGCGCGCTCGAGCGCCGCGCGGACGGCGTCCTCGTCGGCGGAGGCGGGCTCGAGCAGAACCGGCGTGGCGGCGACGCAGCCGAGCGCGATCCGCGCCGAGCCGTTCAGGCTTGCCGCGGCGTTGACGATGCAGGTCCCCTCGGCGCCGATCGTGACCGAGGCGAAGCCGTCGTTGCCGCCCCTCGCCGGGATCGAGATCCGCGTCAGGAGCTCCCCGGGGCCGACGGCAGTCAGGTAGACGCCGAGGAAGAACTCCTCGGCGGGCACGCTTCGCTCGCCGCCCTGGCCCGCGATCGTCATCGTCGCCCCGGCCGCGACGAGGAGTGGCGGCAGGTGGTTGGTCGGGTCGTTCGAGCAGACATTGCCGCCGATCGTGCCGCGGTTTCGGACCTGGACATCGGCGATCTGGGCGGCCGCGCGCGCGAGCACGGGGCGCTGCCGGGCGACCTCCCCGGCCTCGACGAGCTGCGTGTAGGTGACCATCGCCCCGAGCTCGAGCCCCGCCTCGGTCTCGCGGAGTTGGCGCAGCTCGGGGAGGCCGTTCAGGTCGACGAGGAGCTCCGGCGCCGCGATCCGGGCCTTCATCACGTTGAGCAGCGTCTGGCCGCCGGCGAGCGGCCTCGCGCCTGGCCTCGCCGCGAGCAGCGAGAGCACCTCCTCGACGGAACCAGGCCGGGCGTACTCGACGGGCTGCAGCAGCATCGCGGCTCTTATATTCGGTTTCGCTGCCCCGATGCAACGGGGTACGGTGGCTCCGCGTGAATCCGGGTCGGAGCGTCACGCAGGCGCCCGCCCGGCCTGCCGGCCCGCACCGCGAGCAGCTCGGCGAGGATCGAGAGCGCGGTCTCGGCGGGACTCTCGGCCCCGAGGTCGAGCCCGCACGGCCCCGCGATCCGCTCGAGCTCGTGCTCGGCGACTCCCGCCTCGAGCAGGCGCTCGCGGCGGCGGCGCTGGTTGCGGCGCGAGCCGAGTGCGCCGATGTAGAAGGCCTCGCTCGCGAGCGCACCCTGGAGCGCGGGCAGGTCGAAGCGGTCGTCGTGGGTGAGGACGACGACCGCGGTCGCATGATCGGGCCGGACGGCGGCGAGCGCCTCCTCCGGCCAGGCGACGAGCAGCTCGTCCGCGCTCGGAACGCGCTCGCGCGTCGCGAATCTCGCCCGCGCGTCGGCGACGATCGTGCGCCAGCCGATCAGCTTGGCCGCCCGGCAGAGGGCCTCCGCCGTGTCGATCGCGCCGTAGACGAGCAGGCGGGGCGGAGGCGCGAAGACCTCTGCGAAGACCGTCCCGCCGCCGAACTCGAGCGTGCGGCTGCGCGCGCCGCGGATCAGCTCGTCCGCGAGCCCGGCGAGCTCCCTTGGACCCTCGCCCTCGCGCGAGCCGTCCTCGGCCACGAGCAGCTTGGCGCCGAGCGGCTCTCCCTCGATCACCGTGAAGAGGACGGCACGCTCCTCCCGCTCGAGCACGGTCCGGACGCGGTCGTAGATGCTCACCGAAGCGGCTCGACGAAGACGTCGATCTCGCCGCCGCAGGGCAGGCCGACGTTCCAGGCCTGGTCGTCCGAGATCCCGTAGGTGATCAGACGCGGCGTGCCCGTCTCGAGCACCTCGCGCGCCTGCACGTAGACGTCGGCTTCGACGCAGCCGCCCGAGACCGACCCGGCCAGCTCGCCGTCCTCCGAGACCGCGAGCTTCGAGCCGACCGGGCGCGGCGCGGAGCGCCGCGTCGCGACGACGGTCGCGAGGCAGACGCGCCGACCGGCGGCACGCCAGCGGTCGATCTCGGCGACGACCTCCTTCATGTCGGCCCCGATCGCAGCAGATCGCGATGCCTGGCGAGTGAGTCCAGCACGGCGCGCACGTCGTCCTCCGTGTTGTAGCAGTGCGCGGAGACCCGCAGGTTGCCGTCGCGCGAGGAGGTGACGACCCCGTCTTTGGCGAGCGCCCGCACGAGCGCCTCGGCGTCCCTCGAGGCGATGCAGACGAGGGCGCCCCGGTTGTCCGGCTCGCGCGGCGTCACCGCCCGGGCGCCGAGCTCGTCGAGCCCCGCCAGGAGCAGCTCGTTCAGCGCCTGCACGTGCGCGCGCGTCTCGGCGATCCCGATCTCCTTCATCAGCTCCAGGCCGGCGATCCCGGCGTAGAGCGCGGGAATCGGCGGCGTCCCCGACTGGAAGCGGCTCGCGCTCGCGGCGGGCGAGTAGTCGTGCACGTCCATCTCGAAGATGTCCCGGTCGGCGAACCAGCCGGTCGTCGTCGGCCAGACCGACTCGACGAGCTCGCGCCGGGCGTAGAGGAAGCCGAGCCCGGCCGAGCCGAGCAGGTACTTGAGGACGCCGGCGCCGAGGAAGTCGACCTCGAGATCGCCGACCGAGACCGGCAGGGAGCCGAGCGACTGGTAGGCATCGAGCAGGACGAGCGCGCCGCGCTCGTGCGCGAGGCGGACCACTCCCTCCACGTCCAGCCTGGCGCCGTTTCGGTAGCAGACATGGGTGATCGAGACGAGCTGCGTCTCCTCGTCGATCACCCGTTCGAACTGCTCGAGCGGGATCGTTCCGTCGGCCGCCTCGCCCACGTGGACGACGCGGGCTCCCCGCGCCTCCTGGGCGTGCCAGATCTGGCCGATCGTCGGGAACTCCCAGTCGGTCAGGACGACCTTCGGCCGCGCGGCGAAGCGCAGGCCGCTCGCGAGTGCGCTGACGCCCGCGGAGAGGGAGGTTGTGACCGCGACCTCCTCGGAAGCGGCGCCGATCAGGTCGGCGAAGCTCGCGCGCGCGGCCTCGGAGCGCTCGACCCAGTACTCCCAGGGTGCACCGTACTCGTCCCAGTCCGCGAGGTAGCGCGCGTAGGCCTCGCGAACGGCGTCCGAGAGCGCCCCCTGGGAGCAGCTGTTGATGTAGACGAGCCGCTCGAAGATCGGAAAGCGGTGCCGGATCCGGGCGGGCAGCGCCTCGAGGCTAACGGCCAAGGTAGGCCTTGCGCAGGTCCTCGTGCTGGAGCAGCGAGGCGGCCGCGCCCGAGAGGACGATCCGCCCTGTCTGGAGCACGTAGCCCCGGTCGGCGACCGAGAGCGAGACGTTGGCGTTCTGCTCGACGACGAGGATCGCGACTCCGGACTCGTGCACCTGCTTGATGATCTCGAAGTTGCGGTCGACGAGGATCGGCGCCAGGCCCATCGAGGGCTCGTCCATCAAGAGCAGTCGGGGGTGCGACATCAGGGCCCGACCCATCGCGACCATCTGCTGCTCGCCGCCTGAGAGCGTGCCCGCGAGCTGCTTGCGCCGCTCGTACACGGTCGGAAAGAGCGAGTAGACGCGCTCGAAGTCCTCCTTGCTGCCGCCGTTTTTCAGGTACGCGCCGAGCTCCAGGTTCTCCTTCACGCTCATCGAGCCGAACAGACGCCGGTTCTCGGGCACGATCGCCATTCCCCTGGCGATCCGGTAGCTCGTCGGCCGGGTCGAGACGTCCTCGCCCGCGAACTCGACCACGCCGCGCTGCGGCCGGACGATGCCGACGATCGTCTTCAGCGTCGTCGACTTGCCCGAGGCGTTGCCGCCGAGCAGGCAGACGAATTCGCCCTCGCCGACCTCGAGCGAGATCCCGTCCAGGATCCGGATCTGGCCGTAGGAGGTATCGACGTCCTTCAGCTCGAGCAGCGCCACCTAGCCGGCCTCCTTCGCGCCCAGGCCGAGGTAGGCCTCGATGACCCGCTCGTGGGTAGCGACCGACTCGAAGGAGCCCTCCGCGATCTTGACGCCGTGGTCCAAGGCGACGACCCGGTCCGAGATCCCCTCGACGACGTGCATGTCGTGCTCGATCACGAGGATCGTGTGGCCGCCGTCCTCGCGCAGGCGCCCGATCAGCTCGGTGATCTCGTGCGTCTCGTGCGGGTTCATGCCGGCGGCGGGCTCGTCCAGGAGCAGCAGACGGGGCTCGGTCGCCATCGCCCGCGCGATCTCGAGCCGGCGCCGGTTCGCGTACGAGAGGCTGAAGGCGGGCTGGTCCCAGCGGTAGCCCATCAGCCGCTCGCCGAAGAAGGCGAGCTTCTCCTCGGCGCGCCGCTGGATCTCCCGTTCCTCCCGCCTCGCCGCCGGCGTCCGCACCATCGAGCGCAGCACGCCCACATGTGTGCGCCCGTACTGGGAGGCCATCACGTTCTCCTTCACGGTCATGTTCAGGAACAGGCGCAGGGTCTGGAAGGTGCGGGCGATCCCGAGGTTCGTGATCGCGTGCGCCGGCAGGCCGACGACGTTGGCGCCGTCGAGCCGGATCTCGCCCTCGTCGGGCCGGTAGATGCCGGTGATCAGGTTGAAGAGCGTCGTCTTGCCGGCCCCATTCGGGCCGATCACGCTGACGACCTCGTGCTCGTTGACGGTCAGGTCGAGCCCGTCGATCACCTGCAGGCCGCCGAAGGCCTTGCCCAGCCCGCGCAGCTCGAGCAGGGGCGTCTCGGGCACCTAGACGATCTCCACGTAGGCCTTGCCGAACAGGCCCTGCGGCCGCGCGTTCATCAGCGCCACGAGCAGCGCCCCGAGCAGGATCAGCCGCGTCGCACCGCTGATCTGCTCCAGGAGCAGGTTCTCCCAGACGAACATCACGAGGTAGAAGAGCGGCACCAGCAGCACCGTGCGTAAGAGCGGGCGGAGCTGCGGCAGGATCACGATGCCGGCCACGAGGACGACGTAGGCGACATCGGCGATCTTGCCGGGGTTGTTCGGGTAGAGCATCCAGTGGTTCAGCGCGTGGGCGAAGCGATCCGAGCCCTGGGCGCTGCCGGCGACCAGGCGCGGGTAGGCCGCGTGGGCGATCGCGTGGACGGCGAACCCGAAGCCGACGAGGCCGGCCAGGATCGCCGCGAGCCGCCGCCAGGGCCGCACCTTGACGATCAGCGTGAGCAGGATCGCGCCGTAGAAGATCGGCCGGGCGTTGCCCGGCGAGCGCAGGAGCTCGGGCACGCTGCTGACGATCACCGCGCCGAGCACGATGCCCATGATGCTGCCGAAGCCGCCCAGGATCATCACCGCGTAGATCGTGATCAGCAGGCCGATGTCGTAGTCGCCGGGCAGGGCGGCGGTCGCGATCGTGCCGTAGATCGCACCCGTCAGGCCCGCCACGGCGGCGCCGAAGACGAAGGCGAGCAGCTTCAGCCGGTTGACCGGGATGCTCATCAGCTCGGCCGCCAGCGGATCCTCGCGCAGCGCCCGCCAGGCCCGGCCCGTCCGCGACTGGTTGATCAAGTAGAGGAAGACGAGCACGAAGGCGATCAGGATCAGGAGCAGGTAGTACTGCTCGTTCGTCGTTTGGAGCTTGTAGCCGAAGAAGTTGAGCGGATCGATGTTCGGCAGCCCGTTGGCGCCGCCGGTCAGGTCGACGTGGCCGAAGAACGGGAAGTTGATCCGGTTCGCGTTGTTGACGAAAACGACGAACGCCTGCCCGAAAAAGAGCGTCATGATCGCCAGGTAGTCGCCGACGAGCCGCCGCGAGGGCAGGCCGACGAGCAGGCCGATCAGCGCGGTCACGAGCACGACGACCGGGATCGCGAACTCGGCCTGCCAGTGGTTGTTGAACTGCGGCGAGGCGAGAATCCCGTACATGTAGGCCCCGACCCCGAAGAAGGCGATGTAGCCGAGGTCGAGCAGGCCGGCGAAGCCGACGACGACGTTCAGGCCGAGCGCGAGCAGCGCGTAGACGAGCGTGAAGAGGCCGTAGCGAAAGACGTTGCCCTGGTTCGTGAGCAGGGGAAAGACGGCTGCCGGCACGAGGAAGAGCGCGAAGCGGGCGGCCAGTGGCAGCCGCTCGAAGCGCTCCAGGAGCGCCCCCCGCAGGCCCCGGTAGCGGGCGCGCCTGCCCTCGACCTGCGCCACCCACTCATCGACGCCGATCCGGGGCCGGTTGGCGGCGTCGGGCGGCGCGGGCAGGTCGGGGGTGCCGTCTTCGGCCATCAGGCCTTCTGGATCACGGCCCGGCCGAAGAGACCGCTCGGCCGGAGCAGGATCACGAGGATCAAGAGCGCGAACACGTAGAGGTTTTGGAAGGTCGAGCCCTGCGGCAGGTAGCCAGTGGCGTACGACTCCGCCAGGCCGACGACGAGGCCACCGATCATCGCTCCCGGGATGCTGCCGATCCCGCCGATCACGGCGGCGGTGAAGCCCTTGAGGCCGGCGATGAAGCCCATGAACTGGTAGATCTGGCCGAAGACGAGTCCGAACATGACCCCCGCCGCCCCCGCCAGGGCGGAGCCGATGAAGAAGGTGACCGAGATCACGCGGTCGACGTCGATCCCCATCATCGAGGCCGCCTCGCGGTCGATCGCGACCGAGCGCATCGCCTTGCCGACCCGGGAGCGGGAGACGAACAGGGTCAGCGCCAGCATCAGCCCGAGCGCGCCGAGGATCGTCATCAGCTGCGGCACCGAGAGGTAGAGGTTGCCGTAGTTGTACGTCTTGCCGCCGATCAGGCTGAACGTGTTGTAGTCCCGGAAGGCGGCGCCGAAGATCAAAAGGGCGCTGTTTTGCAGGAAGATCGAGACACCGAGGGCGCTGATCAGCGGCGCGATCCGGGGCGCGTTTCGAAGCGGCCGGTAGGCGAAGCGCTCGATCGCGACCCCGAGCACGCCGCAGCCGAGCATCGCGAACAGGAACATGCCGAGCACCGCGAACCAGGCGCCCACGTCGGGCTTCAGCGGCCCGCCGAGCCCGTGCAGCGCGAACCAGCCGATGAAGGCGCCGATCATGTAGACGTCGCCGTGGGCGAAGTTCAAGAGCTTGAGGATCCCGTAGACCATCGAGTAGCCGAGCGCAATCAGCGCATAGAGGCTGCCGAGCGTGAGCCCGCTCACCGTCAAGTCGAAGAACAGACTCCAGTCCACCGGCGCCGGAAGCGTCTCACAAGCCGATGCGGCCCGTCGTGTTGACGGGCCGCATCGTTTCGCGTCGTACTTGTCGGCTTTCGGCTAGCCGATCGGCAAGAACTGGCTTCCGTTCGACTTGTAGAGGCCGAACTTGTGCAGCGTCGCCAGGTCGCCGTTGTGATTGAAGCGAAGCGCCACGCCGAGCAGGGACGCCGACGCCGGGATCCGGGTTCGCTGGATCGCGGCGCGGACCTTCGCCCGCGTGGTGCTGCCCTTCGCGCACGCCTTCGTGATCGCGGTCGCGGCCACCTGCACCGCGGCGTAGGTCGGAGCACCGAAGTACTCGCCGGTGCTGTGCGACTTCCTGAAGGAGGCGATGATTCCGGAACTCGGATTGAGCGGGAAGTTGGTGTCGTAGACGTTCTTCCCGACGCTCGCG
This sequence comes from Gaiellaceae bacterium, assembly GCA_036378475.1. GTDB lineage: Bacteria > Actinomycetota > Thermoleophilia > Gaiellales > Gaiellaceae > 13-2-20CM-68-14. The sequence continues at coordinate 19,280 of DASUWJ010000001.1, read as the reverse complement.
AAGGCCGAGTCGTAGAGCCCGTCCGAGCCCATCAGCTTGATCCCGCCGCGGCCGCTGGCCTTCATCTGCTGCCCGAAGGCCTGCCCCTTCGGCACGAGCTGCCAGGGGATGTAGACGAGCTGCGTGTTGCGCGGGATCTTCGCGATCAGGGAGGAGAAGTCGGACTGCTGCTGGCTGACGCCGTCACGCGTCACCTTCACGCCGGCCGCCTTCAGCTTCGCCTGGACGGTATCGGCGAGCCCGGTGCTGTAGGCCTCCTGGTCGTCGATGATGTAGACCCGCTTGTACCTGAGCACGTGCAGGATGTAGTTCGAGGCGGTCGTGCCCTGAACCGCGTCCGGCGGCACCGTCCGGAACATGTAGCCCGTCCGCGTGCCATCGGTCGTGAGGGTCGTCTTCGTCGAGGAGCCCGAGATCCAGGCCAGGCCCGCGCTCTTGAGCGACTTCGTGACCGCGATGATCTCGTTGCTGCCGGCCGGGCCGGCAACGGCGAGCACGCTCGGGTCGGAGGCGAGAGCCTGCGCGCCCTTGAGCGCCTCGGCGGTCCCGGTCGGGGCGCCGAGCATGGTGTCCTCGAGCTTGAGCCTGATCTTCTTCTTGTGGCTCTTGTTGTAGGTCTTGACGAAGAAGTTCGCCCAGTGCACTTGCTGGACGCCGATCGACGCCGCCGGCCCGGTGGCCGGGACCATGAAGCCGATCGTGCGCGTGCTGCCGCACTTGACGAGACTCGTCCCCGCCGCGGCGAGCCGCTGCGGAGCCTTCGTCGATCCCCACGCGGCTGTGGCGAGCACGACCGAGACGGCCGCGAGCACCACAGCAACGATGAGCTTTCTCATTACTGCCCTCCTAGGTTTCTGTTGCCTGAACTGAGACGTCGATCGCGGTCATTCGTTTGCCTCGTACACGCGCGAGGCTGGATCCCCCGCCGGATGGAAGACCGCGACGATCTTCATCGGCCGCTCGCCGCTGTTCTCCAGTGAGTGCAGAACGAGCGGCGGCAGATGGACGGAGGAGCCGGCCGAGACCGGCACCTCCCGGCCGTCGGCATGGAGGAGGCCCTCGCCCTCGAGCACGTAGATCACCTCGTCGTAGACATGGTTGTGCTCGGGGGCCCGGCCAGGAGCGATCACGCCGAAGAACTGTGTCGCGCTTCGGCAGCCGGCCTGCTCGGTGACGAGGTAGCGGAACTCGCGGTCGCCGCTTGCCCGCAAAAGCGGCTGCTCGTCGGAGCGGACGACGCGCCGGGCGGCCGCCGGTGCCGGCTCGCTCTGGGGTGCGGTGACGCAGACGAGCACGAGCGCCTCCGCGTCTTTGTTTTCCACCTCGTAGGCCTCACCGGAGCCGACGTAGACGGCCGTTCCGGGCTCGAGCTCGTGCGACTCGCCGCCGACGACGATCGTGCCGCGGCCCGAGACCGTGAACAGGATCTCCTCGGCGTTCTCGAGGCGCCGGGGAGACGAGCGGCCACGCTCGTAGGAAACGACGTGCTGCTCCAGGAACTCGGAACCCACGCGCGAGTCGAGCGCGACCGCACGCGAGGCCGTCCCCCCGGGTTCGGGCCGGTGCTCGAGCTCTGCGGCGGAGACGACGTGGCTCGACACCACCACATTGTCACACGCCGCCGGGCTCCTCAGGCGGCTGATCGCTCTCGCCCGGCCCGGCGAGCTCGGTCAGGCGGTTGCGGGCCTGCCAGAGCTCCGAGAAGAAGCGCTGCTTGATCAGTCCGCCGAGCAGCTCGACCGGCGTCCCCTGCGTGCCCACCACCTGGTCGCCGATCACCCGCGCGACGACCAGGTAGTGGCGCATGCGCCAAAGCGAGATTCGCTCGTCCCAGGCGATCAGCCGCTCCGCGAGCTGGTAGAGCTGTTCGTGCTCGCGCCCCTGCTGGTAGAGCTCGACGAGCGTCAGCCCCTCGTCGCGGAGGAGCGCCGAAAACGCCTGCCCCAGGCCTGGCGTCAGCCGCCGGATCTCCCGGAAGCCCGGCGAGTCGAAGCCGCTGCCGTGGCCGAGCACCTTGCGGATCGTCTGGTACTCCCACGGTGACATCTGCTCGAGCATCTCGAGCTGCGCGATCACGTAGCTCAGGCACTCGGACGCCCGCCGGAGCAGCCGGTCGGCGGCCGCCAGGTCCCGCCTCTCGATCAGGCGGGTCGCCTCCTCCACCTCGTGCCAGGCGAGCTTCAGCCAGAGCTCGGAGGCCTGGTGGACCGTCTGGAAGAGGAGCTCGTCGCGGTGGGCCTGCTCGTGCGGCCGTTTCTGCAGGGCCAGCAGCTCGTCGGTACGCAGGTAGCGCTCGTAGTCGCTGGCCGCCTCGCCCGGCAGCACCGGCAGGGAGTAGTCCTCACCCTCGGGGCTCGCCACCTGCCGAGCATACTCCGGGACGCAGTACCCTCCCTCGGGTGGAGCGCCGCCAGCTGGGCCGGACGGGCCTGGAGGTCTCGAGGATCGGCCTCGGTTGCGGGAATTTCGGCGGCGTCGGCTCGGCGCCGGAGCTCTTTGGCCAGGGCGAGAGCGAAGGGGAGGCCTTCGCGATCATGGACGCGGCGCTCGAGGCGGGAGTTAATTTCTTCGATACCGCGGCCTCCTACGGCGGCGGCCGGAGCGAGCGTTGGATCGGAAACTGGCGCGCGAAGCGGAAGGCCCCAGTGCTGCTCGAGACGAAGGTGTTCTGGTCGGCTACGGGCGATCCGACCGAGCGGGGACTCTCCCGCGAGCGGATCATGCGGGAGCTCGAGCAGAGCCTCTCCCGCCTGCAGGCCGACCACGTCGACCTGTACCTGACCCACGAGCCCGACCCGCAGACGCCGATCGAGGAGACCCTGCGCGCCTTGGACGAGCTCGTCCAGGCGGGCAAGGTGCGAGCGGTCGGCGCGAGCAACCTCGACGGCGCCCAGCTCGCGGAGGCGCTTGAGACGAGCGACAGGCTCGGCCTCGTCCGGTACGGGTGGGTCCAGAACGAGTACAGCCTGCTGCAACGCGCTGCCGAAGACGAGCTACTGCCGCTCTGCGAGCGCGAGCAGCTCGGCTTCACGCCCTTCAGCCCGCTGGCCGGCGGCTGGCTGACGGGCAAGTACGGCGCCGGCAGGCCCTACCCCGCGGGCTCGCGGATGGCCTTGCGGCCGGAGCCCTACCTCGCCCTGCTGGAGGACGAGATCTTCGCCTCGCTCGATCGGTTCAAGGCCGCCGCGGCGGCGCGGGGCGTCGAGCCGGCGGCGCTCGCGCTCGCCTGGGTGCTGAGCCATCCGAGCGTCACGGCCGTGATCGTCGGCCCGCGCCGGCCGAAGCAGCTCGAGCCGGCGCTCGTCGCGCTCGAGCTCCAGCTCAGCGAGCTGGAGCGGCAGGAGCTGGCGGAGCTCTTTCAGTGATGGAGCTCCTCGTGCTCTCCCACTCGGAGGTCGAGCGCCTGCTCGCGGCCGAGGAGTGCATCGAGCTGATGGAGGAGGCCCTGCGAGATCACGCCGCGGGCCGGATCTGGCAGCCGCTTCGCTTCGTCGTCTCGCCGGCCCGAACGGAGAGCCTGCTCGGGCTGATGCCGGCTTTCCGCTCGGCGCCCCGCCCGGCCTACGGCCTGAAGGCGGTGGCGATCTTCCCGGGCAACCCAGCTCGCGGCCTCGACCTGCACCAGGGCGGCGTGCTGCTCTTCGACGGCGAGACCGGGGAGTTACGGGCACTGATCGAGGCCTCGGCCGTGACGGCAATCCGCACCGCCGCCGTCTCGGCGGTCGCCACCCGTGCGCTGGCACGAGCGGAGGCCCGGGTGCTCGCGGTGCTTGGCTCGGGGGTGCAGGCTCGGGCGCATCTGCAGGCGCTGGCGCAGGTGCGGAGCTTCGAGCTGGCGCGGGTCTGGAGCCGAAACGGCGAGCATGCACGAGCACTGGCGGAGGCAACCGCGGCTCCCTTTCGGGTCGAGGTCGCCGCCAGCGCCCGGGCTGCGCTCGAGGGCGCAGACGTCGTCGTCACCGCCACCTCCTCCAGGGAACCGATCCTCGAACGAGGCTGGCTGGCCGCCGGGGCCCACGTCAACGCCGTCGGCGCATCGATCGCCGCCGCGCGCGAGCTGGACGCGGCCACGGTCGCCGAGGCGGCGCTCTTCGTCGACAGTCGAGAATCGGTCGTCAACGAGGCCGGTGATTACCTCTTCGCCGTCACGGAGCTGGGACTCGGTCCCGACCACATCCGGGCCGAGCTCGGGGAGGTCCTGAGCGGCTCGCGCGAGGGCCGGCGCTCGCCGGAGGAGCTGACCGTCTTCAAGTCGGTCGGGCTCGCCGCCGAGGATCTAGCTGTCGCGGAGTACCTCGATCGGCTGGCGCGCGAGACAGGCGTCGGCACGCTGGTGCCGGTGTGATCCCGCTCGAGGCGATCCAGCGGGCGCGCGCGACGATCGCGGGCCGCGTTGTTCGGACGCCGCTCGTCCCGCTCGAGCTCGGCGAGCTGCCGGGCGAGCTCTACTTGAAGCTCGAGAACCTGCAGCCGATCGGCTCCTTCAAACTGCGGGGCGCGCTGAACGCGATCGCCCAGGTGCCCGGGGAGGAGCTTGCCGCCGGGGTCGTGACCGCGAGCGCCGGCAACATGGGGCAGGGGGTCGCCTGGGCGGCCCGCGAGCTTGGCGTCCCCTGCTCGGTGGTCGTGCCCGAGGGCGCGGCGGCGACGAAGCTGGCGGCGATCGAGCGGCTCGGCGGCCGTGTCGTCGAGGTCGCTCACGAGCGCTGGTGGCAGGCGCTCGTCGACTCGAGCTACCCGGAGCTGGACGGCGTCTTCGTCCATCCCGTCCGGGACGAGCGGGTCATGGCCGGGAACGGGACGATCGGGCTCGAGTTGCTCGAGGACTTGCCCGAGCCGGACATCGTGCTGGTTCCCTTCGGCGGCGGCGGCTTGAGCGTCGGGATCGCGAGCGCGGTCAAGGCGCTGCGGCCGGAGACGCAGGTCTTCGGGGTCGAGCCCGAGAGCGGGGCTCCGCTGACCGCCTCGTTTGCGGCCGGCGAGCCGCGCGAGGTCGACTACCGGCCCTCGTTCGTCGATGGCTCTGGAGCTCCCGCCCTGCTCGCGAAGATGTGGACGCTGGCACGCGGCGTCTTGGATGGTGCCTTCGCAGTCCCGCTCGAGACGACGGCCGAGGCGGTGCGACTGCTCGCGACCCGGGCCCACGTCGTCGCCGAGGGCGCCGGGGCGCTTGCGCTCGGGGCGGCTCTCGACCGAGGAGTTGCGGGCTCGCGGATCGTCTGCGTCGTCTCGGGCGGCAATATCGATGTGCCGAGGCTGGCGGCGATCCTCGAGGGGGAGACCCCGCCCGCCAGCGTGGCGTAGACGCCAGCCGAGCGTGTCGGGAGCCGCCGAGACCGATCGCCGGGCTGCGCTCGCCTGGCAGCCGTCGCCGTCCGCCCGCGGCCCCCGCAGGGCGGCGCCGTGAGGTCGCCTCGGTGGGGCGGTTGGCTGCGGGTGGGCGGCAAACTCGGCGCCCTGGTGGAGCCGAATTTCCGCCTGCTCTTCACGAGCTCGGTCATCTCGGGGCTCGGCGACGGGGTGGCAATGATCGCCCTTGCCTTCGCCGTCTTGCAGGTCTCGAACTCGCCGGTTGCCCTGGGCGTCGTGCTCGCTGCCCGCCAGCTCGCAAACGCCGGGATCGTCCTCGTCGCCGGGGTCTGGGCCGATCGCCTGCCGCGGCACCTGGTGCTGATCGCGGTCGCGCTCGTGCAGGCGGCCGCCCAGGCCGTGAGCGGCGCACTCGTTCTGAGCGGCGCCGCCTCGGTCGCGCTACTCGTCCTCCTGCAGCTTCTCTACGGGCTCGGCGAGGGCTTCGTGATCCCGGCCTCGACCGGGCTGATCCCGGCCACCGTCAGCTCCGACCGGCTGCAGGAGGCAAACGCCCTGCTCGGGCTGTCGCAGAACGCGATGCGCATCCTCGGCCCGCCCTCGGCGGCGCCCTCGTCGCGCTCGGCAGTCGGGCAGTGCACTCGTGATCGACTCCTGCTCCTTCGTTCTCGCCGCCTTGCTGCTCCTGCGGCTTCGGCTCGCCCCCTTCGCCCGGATCCCGGAACGCGAGCCGTTCCTGCGCGAGCTGCGCCAGGGCTGGAGCGAGTTTCGTCGCCTGACCTGGCTCTGGACGACGATCGTCTTCTTCGGGATCGGCAACTTCGCCTTCGCCTCGTACTTCGTGCTCGGGCCGGTGGTTTGCGAAGCGCAGCCTCGGCGGCGCGCCGGCCTGGGCCGCGCTCACGACCGCGTTCGGGATCGGTTCGCTTCTCGGCGGCGTCCTTGCGCTTCGGCTGCGTCCGCGCAAGCCGCTGGCCGCCTCCTGCATGGCCGCCTGGACGATTGTGCTGCAGCCCCTCGGGCTCGCGCTCGGCTTGCCGCTATCCGTCCTCGTCCTCGGCTCGGCCGTCGCGGGTGCCGGACTCGCGGTCCACCTCGCGTTCTGGTTCACGGTCTTCCAGGAGCAGGTTCCCGCCGAGTCGATGTCCCGGGTCAGTTCCTACGACGCGTTCGGCTCCTTCGTGCTCGGCCCGTTGGGGGCGGCCCTCGCAGGTCCGGTGGCGGTCGCGCTCGGTATCCGCGCGACTCTCTTCGGCGTCGTCGGCGTCCTCGCCGTCACCCAGGCGATCGTCTTCGCGCAGCCGAGCGTGCATGCGATCCGGGCGCGCCTGCCGGCCGCGCCGGAGCCGCCAGAGGGGGTCGGCTAGAAGCGCGACGAGTCCCGTCCCTAGCTCGGCGGCGGGCTCGTCGCTTTGGGCCTCCCCTGTGCTTGCAGCAGCTCGAGCACCGACTCCTGCGGCAGCCTGCGGGCGAGACGGCCGTTTCGCACCAAGGGTCAGCCCCGTGCCTCGGGACAGCCGCTACTTGAGGATGTTGACGGCGCGCGCGACCACCATGATCGCGAGCAGCAGGCTGGCGGCCGACTGAGTCAGCATCAGCAGCTTGGCCCACTTACTGAGCGGCATCGCATCGGTGGGGCTGAACGCCGTCGCGTTCGTGTAGGAGACGTACAGGTAGTCGATGAAGACGGGCTGCCAGGAGGACGCGAGCTCGGGCTCGCTCTGCTGCGGAAAGAGGAAGTCCCGTTCGCTCGCGGGGTTGGGCTCCACGCGCCGGTCGACGGGTCCGCCCCCGTCGAGCTGCCAGAACCAGAGGCCGAAGACGAGCACGTTCATGCACCACATGTGCACGCCGGCCCGAAGCAGCAGGCGGGCGTTCGTCTGCGCGCCGGCGACGAGGAAATGGACGAGCAGGATCACCGAGGCGGCGTTCGCGGCGCTGATCACCGCGATCACCGCGATCGAGGCGAGCCGGCGGCTTAGCCTGAGCGCGGAGGCCCGTGCTTCGGCGGAGCGAAGGAGGCGCTGTTGGGGAACGTTCAGGACGAGCGGCCCGAGTAGCAGGATGGTCAGCGCCGGGACGAGCCAGCGGACGATCCCGTAGATGCCGCTCCCCGAGCCGGCGATGAACTTGGTCGGCAGGGTGGCGTAGAGAGACGCGGCCGACAGGACCGCGAGCGCGGGCCAGAGGGGGGACTCCCCGAGCTCCTCCCGCGAGAGCACCGGGACGTGCGGAAGATGCTCGAGGCCGCCGCGGTGGTCCCGGGGTTCGCGCGGAGCCATTGCGATTTCCGATTCAGGCTGACGGGCTGGGTTCCTGCCCGCCTCGCCCCGCAAAGCCCGGTCGCAGGAGCCGCGTCGCAAAGCGGCCGAGAGCCTCACGCCTCCGGCGGGCGACCTCGCTCCGGGCACCTGTTCGCCGAGCTCGCGGACGACCGGGGCGCGGGCTGTATCCTCGCGGTGCGTCGGGTCTGAGACGCGGATGTTACTTCCATGTCCGAGCGAGCCTCATTGGCAGCGAGTCGAGCGAGGGCCGGGCCGGAGATCCCGGGCCGACGGAACTCCTCCCGCTGGCTGCTCGCCGCCGCTGTCGTCTTCGCTGCCGGAATCGTCGGGGCCGGGCTCGCCCTGAGCCGGCACCACGCAGCGGTGCAGCCGGGCGCGACGGCGGTTTCGGGTCCGAACATCGCCTGGGCCGCGGCCAAGCGCCGGGCACCCGACTTCAGGCTGCGCGACCAGGCCGGCGCGCCGATCTCGCTCGGTGCGAACCGGGGACGGGTGGTGATCCTGACCTTCACCGATCCCGTCTGCACGACCCTCTGCCCGCTGGAGGCCCGGGTGCTGAATCAGGCCGAACTCGCACTTCCGGGAGCGGAGCGACCGGCGCTGATCGCGGTGAGCGTCAATCCATGGGCAGACAAGACTCGCTACTTCCGCCAGGACGCGGTGCGATGGCGGCTCGGCTCGAGCTGGCGCTGGGCGATCGGATCTCGCACTCAGCTCGCGCGCGTCTGGCAGGCCTACAAGATCGGAGTTCGGATCAGGCGCCGCGTGTTCGCGGGGATCACGGTGCACCAGGTCGATCACGTCGAGGCCGCGTACGTGATCGACGGCCGCGGGTTCGAACGAGCGCTCTTTCTCTACCCCTTCGCCGCGAGCGATCTCGAGCGAACGATCCGGCAGCTCCAGCGAACCTGAGCGGGCGATGGAATTCGACCGGTTCACGGTGGCGATCCTGCAGCTTCGCCCCGATGCCCCGAAGCTTGATGAGAAAGCCGCGGCCGAACTGCAGGCTGCCCACATGGCTCACCTCGCCGACCTGCACGAGGCAGGCCACCTGCTCGCGGCCGGGCCGCTCCTCGACGAGGAGCTTCGCGGCCTCTCGATCTTCCGTGTCGAGCCCGAGCAGGCGCTCCAGTTGAGCGAGCAAGACCCTGCGGTTCGCGCGGGGCGCTTCTCGGTCAAGCTCGCTCCCTGGCTCGTTCCGGGCGGCGTGATCGGCTTCGCACCGATGCGGTTTCCCCGCTCGCCGGCCGAAGCTGACGACTGAGCATGCAGGAAAAGGAAAGAGCGCCCGTGGGCGCTCTTTCGTTCGCCGAACCGGTTTCGCGTTCGTCCACCGTTCTCACTGACCTTCGGCTTCCGCCTACGGCCCTCAAGCTCGGCTTCGACCTACTTGCGCTCCGCGTTCGGCGCGGGAGGGAATCTAGGAGAGGTCGGCCCGCCGCGCAAGAGCGCGGCGAAACGAAAAGCTCGCAATTTGGGCGAAGGCGTTTGCGCTAGGGCAGCGCCGCGACGAGCTCGAAGACGGCGATCCCGATCACGAGCCACATGGCGAGCGACGCGACCATTGCGAGCACGAGCGCTCGCCGGACCCGGCTTTGGGCCGCCGGCTCACACAGCGAGCCTGCATAGAGCTCCTGATAGCTCACGATCAACTCGCTCAGAAGCTCATCGGCGAGGAATTGCGGCCACTGGAACTCGGGGGTGAACCGAGCCTGCCTGCGTTGGGAGCGGCGTTGCCGGAAGCGGCGGCCAGGCAGAAGTTCGGTCAGTTCGGTCATGCACAGGGGAAGGGGCGGCCGGCGCTGAAACCTTGCGGCCGGCGGCCGGTTAGGGCACTGGTACTGCGGGCAGGCCGCTCGAAGCGGGCGCGGCAGGCGGCGTCAGCAGCGAGGGCAGCGCTTCGTGGAGGGCACTCGAGAGGTCAGGCAGGGCGAGGGCGGAGGTAAGCGTGGGAGCGGGTGGCGGGGCCGGGGAAAGCGGCAGCGGGGCGGGGGAAAGCGGCAGCGGGGCGGGGGACAGCGGCAGCGGGGCGGGGGAAAGCGGCGACCTGGGGCCGCTGCCGCCGGGTCCAACCGACCTTGGCACGGAAGCGTTTGACGGCGCAGGGGGCGCAGAAACAGTTGCCGGCGCGGGGGACGGCGCCTGGGGCGCGAGGCCCCTGGGTGCGCTCACGGGGGTGAGGCCGCTGCCCCGATCGCGAGCCCGGTGCGTGAACGCCGCCGCCTGGGCGGTCCCCGTTCTCGATCGGGCGCTCGAGCGGGGAGCGGTCGATCGGGCGCTCGAGCGGGGAGCGGTCGGTGGGATGGCGGTGCCCGCCAGGGAGACCCGAGCGGCGCTTCTGCTCGGGCCGGCCGGTGCAAGCAGACGCACGCGCTCGCCGCTTGCGCGGGCCTGGAGGGCCTTTTCGGCCACGAGTGGCACGAGCCCGACAACCGCGGCGGCCGCGCCGACGAGCGCGAGCTTGACGAGCAGTCCGCGCGCCAGGGAGCGGAGGGCCACGAGCGCGGTGCCCAGGTTGAGGGCCGCGAAGCTGCCGCGGACATGCTCGAGCCGCGAGGTCAAATTCCGCCGGGCGCGAAAGAGGAGTGTCTCGACCGCGCCGACCGTCAGGCCTAGCTCATCGGCGATCTCGGCGTAGGAAAGCCCCTGCCATTCGCGCAGCAGAATTGCACGGCGCTGGTTCTCCGGCAAAGAGCGCAGGGCACCGCGAAGGGCCTCGAGTCGCTCGTTCGCCTCGAGACCGTCCGGATTCGACCGATCGGGCAGCTCGTCGACGTCGGCGAGCTCGCTGTTCGCGGCGGCCAGCCGATGACCGGCCGAGCGCCGCGTGCCGCGGCAGACGTTGAAGGCGATCTTGAGGAGCCAGGCGAGCTCGAACTCCGGCACGACCCCGCGCTCGAGCGAGCGCATCACGTAAATGAAGGTCGTCTGCGCGGCGTCCTGGGCCTCCTCGCGATTGCGAAGGCGGCTGTAGCAGAAGGTGAAGACGCGCTGCCCGTGCCGCTCGTACAGTTCGCGCGTCCGCTCGGCCGGGGCTGCCTGGCGAGCGGCTGCCGACCTGCCGACGCCGACCAACGCGCTCACTGCGTCACCCCTGCAGCTGGCGGAGGGCAAGGAACGAGGCCGCTCCTCGCGGTCGCGCCATGGATCCCATGCGTGCCCATCGCCTCCTCCGCTCCTCGGCAGTGCGTCAGAGGGGAGGGGCGCCGAAGGGAAAAAACTTGCGCACCCATTCGGATCAGGGCAGTCCCGGCACGGTTGGGATCGCGACCGGCACCGTCGGGCTCGGTAGGGCGGGCACAGCCGGCGTGGGGAGGGTCGGAAGCTTCGTCGTCGGAAGCTGCGGAAGCTGCCGAAGCTGCGGAAGCTGCGGAACCTTCGGAACCTGTGGAAGCTGAGGAAGCTGCGGAACCTGCGGCACGTGCGGGAGGTGTGGAACCTGCGGGACGCTCACGGTCGGCGGGGAGGTAGGCGGCCGAGGGGAGGGGCGAGACCCGCGCTGCTCGGTCGGGCTGCCCGTGCCCGGGACGGCGGGGGGCGCGGTCGTTCTCGGCGTACCGGGCCGTCCCGGCAGGACGGGCGCTCGCCGACCGGTCTGCGGGCTCGTCCGCGGGAGCGCTCGGGCGCCCGCGCGCGCTCGCTGCCGGCTCGGCGCCCGTGCCGGTGCTACCGCGCCTTGTCTTCGCGCGCCTTGTCTTTGCCGGCTCGGCGCGAGCCCGGGCCGCGGATTGGAAAACGAGCTCGCGGCGACCGAGCTCGTGAAGCGCGAGCCGTGGCCGAGGATCGTCCCGGCGCCGGGAAGTCCGAGTCCGTGCAGGGCCGCGACGAGGCCGGCCGCAGCGGCAAGGGCCGGCAGGAGCAACTTGAGGCGGGCAAGCGAGGCGGCGTCCAGCTGCGGCGCTGGGCGGCTTTGTTGACTCATGTTCGTAGACAAGACCGGATGGTCCAGCTGCGCAACACCCTTCCGGGGCAGTAAGGTTCGAGCAGCTTAAAGAGGTTTTAAAAGGATTTAAGCTACGGAAACCTTCGAATCGCGCCTAACCCATTCGAGGGAATCTCCGGAGGCGAGGAGCTCGCTACCGCGGGGGCTGAGCGGCGCCGGAGGCGCCGTTAGTCAATGGGAAAGCAGGCTCTCGCCGGCGGTCGCCTCCACCCGGTTCTTGCCGGCCCGCTTCGCCCTGTAGAGCGCCTCGTCGGCCTGGGCGACGAGGGCTTCCGCGGTCAGGCCTGGCTGGAACTCGGCGACGCCGAAGCTGGCCGTGAGCTTGGTCTCGGCTTGGGCGGAGGTCTTGAACCCGTGCTCGGCGAAGGCGGTTCGAATCCGCTCGGCGGCGTCAACGGCCCCCATCGCCTCGGTCCCGGGCAGCACGACCAGGAACTCCTCGCCCCCCCAGCGGCCGGCCAGGTCGACGTCGCGCAGGGTCTCGCCGAGCGTGCTCGCGAACTGCTGCAGGACGAGATCCCCGAAGCCGTGGCCATGGCCGTCGTTCGCGGCCTTGAAGCCGTCGATGTCGCCGAGGATCACCGACAGAGGGGTGGCGTAGCGCTCGCTGCGGGCGATCTCTGCCGCGAGGAACTCCTCGCTCCGGCGCCGGTTGGCCAGTCCGGTCAGGCCGTCCGAGATCGCCTTGACCTCGAGCGTTTCGTGCAGGCGCGCGTTCTCGAGCGCGATCGCTGCCTGGCCGACCAGGGCCCGGGTCGCCGCGAGCTCGTCCTCGCCGAGCTCACGTGCCCGCAGGATGAGAATGCCGAACCGCGCCTCGCCGCTCGCGAGTGGCAGCTCGATCCGCTCGCCTGGTCCCTCGAGCTGGCCAACCTCTGTGACGCTGCCGTCCTCGCCGATCAGAAGGGCGCCCTCGGCTCCGGCCGTCTCGAGCGCGGCCGAGGCGATCACGGGCAGTAACTGCTCCAGGTCGTGCGTGCCGCCGAGCAGCTCGCCCGTGCGGTCGAGCGAGGCGCGGAGGCGCTCGCGCTGGACCTCGAGCTCTTCCAGACGGCGGCGCAGCTGGGCCGCCATCCGATTGAAGGCCTGTGCGAGCTGCGCGAACTCGTCCCGGCCGCGCACCGGTACTCGGCGGTCGAGCTTGCCGGCACCGATCGCGTGGGCGGCGCTTGCGAGCTCGCCGAGGGAACGCATCACCGAGCGTCCTTCGGCGGCGGCGATTGCCCCGAGTACGAGCAGCGCGCCGAGGAGGATCCAGAGCAGCTGCCGCTGGATGTGGGCGGCCGCGCTCGCGACCGCCGCCGAGGGGGCGAGCAGCGCGAGCTCGACCCGCGGTTGTCCGGAGAGGGGGCCGCTCGTCAGCGCCCGGTAGCGCGCGCCCGAAACCGAGGCAGCGATCGCATGCAGGGTGCCATCCTTGGAGGCGCCGTGGCCGGGCTGGTGGCGAACGAAGAGCAGCCGGTCCGAGCCGGCGATGCCGCTCTCGGTGCGCAGGCGGCCGAGCAGGGCCTGGTCGAGCGGAACGAGCGCGACGACCGTTCCGAGCAGCCGCCGGCCGGCGCGAACGGAGACGGCGCGACGTGCAACCAGGCTCGCGGCCGGACCGAGCTCGAGCTCTCGGTGGGGCGCGCGGGCAAGCTGCTGCTGCGTCTGCGGGCGTTCGGCAGCGAGCCGCGCCCTGGTCTGGGCGCGCGCGAGCTCACGGCGGTAGGCGGCATCGACCGCACGCAGCTCGGCACCGAGCCGGGCGTCCACGCGCTGCTCGGCGGCGGCCCTGGTGACCGAGGAGAAACCCCAGAATGCGGCCGCCAGCGGCAAGACCGCCAGCAGCAGGAAGTACGCGGCGAGTTTGACTCGGAAGCTCTTTGGCATGCGGGCCTCGCTCAGGTGGATTCGGCGCTCAGCCGGGTTGTCGGCTGTCGGCGGCAAGTCCATGAGGCTTGCCTCGCGAGGCAACCGTCCGGGGGCGCCGCCGGACGCGGCACCCCCGGAATCGCCGGCTGCTGGAGGGGGAAGCCGATCCTCAGCGGCGCGCGGCCCTCCGAGGCGCCTTCGGCAGGCGCACTGAGCTGATCTTCGAGGCCTCCGCGTTCGGCGTCCGCGCGACAGTGACCATCACCAGCCGCTTGCCGAGGCTCTGCTTCCTCAGCTGCAAGACGAAGGCGGCCTGCCCGCGGGCACCGCTCGGTTTCGTCTGCGCACGCCGGGTCAGTCGACCTGCCGCCTGGGCGCGAACGAGCACGCTCGCACCACGGACGAGGTAGCCCCGCCCGTCCTTGACGGTGACGACCATCCGCAGGCGCCTCGTCCGGGCCGCCCCTTTGACGTAGTAGCGAACCTGCGCGATCCGCAACCCGACGGCGTCCGCCGCGCTGACCGAGTTGACGCGGGAGGATGCGCGCCTGCTCGAGACGCCGTAGATCTTCGACTCGGAGACGCCCGAGGTATCAGTGGCCTTGAGCGCCACCTGCTTCGTCGTTCCGGGCAGCTGGACGCTGAAGCTCTGGTCCGGCTGCAGTAGGTGCAGAACATCGGTTCCGTTCACCGTCAGCCCGGCAAGGTGGCCGCGGTCGGCGACGCTGCCTCCGATCGAGAGCGGCTGCCCGGCGACCGACTGCAAGCCGCCGGGCGGGGCGAGGAGCGTTGCACCCGCCTGCTCGACCGTGTCGAGGACGTTCGCGGGAATCAGCCCCCCTGGCCCTAGCAGCGTCCCGGTCAGCGGGATCTCGAAGGAGACGGTCTGCGCTGCCACGGGGTTCGCCACCCCCAGCTCGACGCTGCTGGCCCCGTTCAGGTCGACCACTCCGCTGAAATGGCCGGAGCCATCCAGGCCGAGCGGCTGCCCGTTCACGGTCAGGGATGCGCCGGCGGGCGCGCCGACCGCGCCCGAGAGTACGACGGCGCCGTTGGCGATGCCGATCTGATCGAGGCTTAGGACCGGGGGCACCGTGGCCGGGCTGGCGCTGGTCGCGAGCGTGAGCGCCGCGATGATCCCGGCTGCGGCGTAGAGGGATCGTGCTGCTCGTTTCGGTCGTGCCATCGTCGGATACCTCCCGTCGCTAGACGCGCGAGAGCGCGCCCGTTGTTGTCTGAAGTAGGGGTGGCCGGGCCGGGAAAATTGCGCCCGAGGCCGGGCCGGGAAATTGCGCCCGAGAGCGCAATCTCGCCCCTTGTTGCAGCCCTACAGAGGCGCCATGGTCGCGCGGGCGCTCCTCGCCACCGTTTGTGTCTGCTGCACGCTCGTACCGGGCGCCGGCTCTGCCGCCGCTTTGCCCGGGCCGGGCAGCACGCCCGGGGCGCGCGTGCTCGTCGGCTACACCGGGCAGGGACTGGCGGGCGCCGACGGGCTGGAGCGGGCGCTCGGGGCGAGCCGTCTGGCCCGAATCGACCAGCTCGGGGTCGACGTGCTCGAGCTCCCCTCTGCAGGCCTCGGCGCCTCGCTGGCCGCGCTCCGGGCCGATCCGCGCGTCCGCTACGCCGAGCTCGACGGCCGTGTGAGCGCTTCCCGTGTCCCGAACGACCAGCTCCTGTCGAGCCAGTGGTCTTTGGCGACGACCCATGCCGAGCAGGCATGGGATTTCACTACCGGCTCGCCGGCGGTCGTGGTCGCCGTGATCGACACGGGCGTCGATTCGGCCCAGCCCGAC
The DNA here is from genome assembly GCA_036378475.1 of Gaiellaceae bacterium. Classification (GTDB taxonomy): domain Bacteria; phylum Actinomycetota; class Thermoleophilia; order Gaiellales; family Gaiellaceae; genus 13-2-20CM-68-14. The sequence goes on along the minus strand of DASUWJ010000001.1, from coordinate 4,095 downwards.
CTCCAAGGCAAGCTCGTCCCCGGCTACGACTTCGTCAACGGCACCGCGAATCCGAGCGACGACAACGGGCACGGGACCGCCGTCGCCGGGATCATCGCGGCCAACTCGGACAACCGGATCGGGATCGCGGGCTACTGCTGGCAGTGCCGGCTAATGCCGGTCAAGGCGCTCGGGGCCGACGGCAGCGGCTACGACTCCGCGATCGCGCAGGCGATCGTCTGGGCAACAGACAACGGCGCGCGGGTGCTCAACCTCAGCCTCGGCGGGCCGACAGACGACCTGACACTCGCCTCGGCTACCCAGTACGCCTGGGCGTACGGGGCGCTCGTCGTCGCCGCCGCCGGCAACGACAGCAGCAGCCTGCTCGACTATCCGGCAGCGCTCCCCAACGTCGTCAGCGTGGCCGCCTCGGACCAGAGCGACCACCTCTACTCGTTCTCAAACTCGGGCGCGCTGCTGGCCGCTCCGGGCGAAAACACGAGCACCGCGCCGGGAGCCGGCTACGTGAGCTTTCTCGGCACCTCCTCCGCCGCCCCGGTCGTGAGCGGGATCGCCGGGCTCGCGTTCTCGCTCGCAGCGAGCGCGAGCCCGCTCCAGATCGAGCAGGCGCTCGAGGCCGGGGCGGTGCCGATCAGCGGCGTCGCGTGCGGCCGGGTCGATGCCTACGGCACCCTGCGCGCCCTCGGCGCGCGGCCGACTGCGCCGAGTACCGCCTCGCCGGCTCGCGGTGGCGGAGCCGGCGCGCAGCGAGGAAGCGCGACCGGCAGCCCCGCGCGGCAGACGACGCTCGTGGCCGGGCGGCTGAGGCGGGGGCAGGACGAACGAAGCTTCAGGTTCCGGGCCGCCTCGGGGCTGCTGCGGGCGAGCGTCGTCCTGGCCGGCCGAAGCCACGCGCTGGTCCGCCTGCGGCTCGTGGGGCCGACGAACGCGTCGAGCCGGGGCCGTGGCAGGGCGGAGCTGCGGCTCACCGTCAAGGGAGGCAGCTACAGGCTCGTCGTTCGGGTGCGGACGAACGGGGCGGTTCGCTTCAGGCTGACGCTGGCGTATGCGCGGCGGTAGCGGCCGACCGCGCAAGTTTCGCTTCGTCGGTGTCCCTTACCTGGCAATCAGCATCACAACCGAGGAGGCGACAACCATGCGCAGGGCCAGCGCGGACTCCCTCAGTCCCATCCCCCTCACCCAGCTGGCCCTGCTCGCCTCCATCGTCTCGCTCGCAGTGGCAGCTCCTGCGCAGGCCTCTCAGTTGATCGACCGCGATGCGACGAACGTCCACCTCGCCGTCAACACCCGCGGCCAGGCTCTGCTCACCTACCGGGTCGGGGGCTTGGTGCGCCACGTGCTCGGCTGGGGCGCGCTGAACGCGCGGCCCTCGGGTAGTGCCGGCTCGCAGGCCTCGTTCAAGCTCGACTACTCCGGCGGCTGGGGCACCTACCACCGCGTCGTCTGGCGGCAGTTCAAGGACGCGTGCGGGAGCTACGACGGGCCGAAGCTGCCCGCGCTCGTCGCGACCTGCAAGGCGCCCGACGGCAGCTTCTGGGCCGTCCAGTCCTGGAAGGTACCGCTGCCGGATCTCGGCTTTCTGCCCTGGCTCCTTCCCCAAAAGCAGAGCTGGCTGACGCTCTCCCACTGGACGGGTCCGGTAGCGCAGCTCGAGGTGTATACGAACTGGATCTACAGCGGGCGCTTCCAGCAGCTCTTCGGTCGACTCACGTATCTCGGCCGTCCGGTCTACGGGTCCCGCACCTCCTACTACGGGGCACCGAAGGACGCCTTCGGGCGCCTGGTCTACCTGGACACGCTGAACGCGCCTGCCTACGGCCAGGGCTGGCGACGCGAGAATTCGTTCGTCTCGCACAAGGGGACCGGCGCCTTCTGCTACGGGTTCTACCGCTTCGATCCCTCAACGGGCGGGTATGCCGCCCCGCCGGGCTGGCCGCGGCACAAGCTGCGCGGGCCCGGCACCGGGGAGCGCTACCGCCTGACGGTGATGGGTCCCGGCGTCACCCCTGACATTCGCTGGGAGGGGCCCGGCTTGCATCGCTACGACCCGAGCAACCCGGCGGATGTTGCCTACCAGGCGAAGGAAAACGCGATCCTCGCCTCCTTCCACGACCGACTCTGCCGCCCGCACTAGGCGGGCCGCCGGCCCGGGCTCGCCCGGCGTTGTCGACGGCTGCGACGCGCGCAGTTCCTAGGCGCGCGCGCGACGGCTCCGGGGCAGGGACAGGGGATGTCCCAGAGCCTGGCCAGTGCGAGTAGCGCGATCAGCAGCGGGGCGGCCACGACGGCCACGAGATGCAGGAGGCGGCTCTGCAGGGCGTTGATCGCGTAGCCCGCCGCGGGGATGACCAAGCTCAGCCGCCAGGCGGTGCTGCCGTGGAGCTCCGCGTTCCAGGGGTCGTGCCAGTTGTTGGCATCGCCCTGCGTCTGCACGATCGGATTCGGGCCACCCCGGAGGATCCGGATCACCCGGTGCGTCTCGAGCTGGTGGTCGGCGACCGGGACGTGGTAGGCGATCACCTGACCGGCGTGGACGTCTCGCAGGGGCTCCGGCCGGACGATGATCAGATCTCCGGGCGAGAAGGTCGGGCGCATGCTCCCGGAGAGCACGGTCAAGGGGCGGTACCAGCCGAGCCGGGGCAGGATCGCCACGGCCACGAAGGCGAGGGCGGCTGAGACCAGCAGGCCGTTGATCACCGGAGCGGCCAGCTCGCGGGCGGGCACGGCGCTCAGTCCGCGTGCGATCGCGACGAGGGCGAGGCAGATCGCAGTCAGGCCGAGCACCGAGCCGGCCCCGCTGCCGTGCCGGAGCCCGGCCGCAGTGGCACAAAGGAGAGGCACGAGCAGCAGCAGCTCGGCGCGGACGATCCGCTCGATCGTCCAGATCCCGGCTGGCTGTCGGGGGGCGCGCCGAGAGGCGTCGGTCATCAGGCGCCCTCGGCCGCCCGCTCGGCTGCCTGCCGCTGCTTGCGCTCGGCGGCGTAGACGTCGCGAAACGCGGTTGCCATACCGAAGTGCTTGCGCGATCGCCAGGTCGGGATTCATTGCGGGCGCGGTGAGTTGGAAAGACGGCGCGCCTGAGCATCGGCAGGCTCGTTCAATTCGTTTAGGGCGCGTGCCGCTCGAGGAGGGCATCCGGGCTCCGCCTCAGACTCGGCCGGCCTAGATCCCTAGCGCTGCGGCCGGCAGCGCGAGGGTAGGCGGAGGGTCGCCCAGACAGGCCGGCCTCCCACCTACCACACGCGCAGGGTGATGCCGGCCTGTTGGAAGCCGGATTTCTTCGCGGTGAAGAGGACCCGGCCCCGCCTCGAGGGACGCAGGGTGAAGCGGGCGGCGCCCCAGATCTTCGTCTTTCGCGGCTGAGCCCTAACGCCGGCGCCGACCAGTGACCAGGCAAAGGGCGGGACCTGGTCAAGCCGGGCGCCGTTGCGCGGGGAGAGCGGCGCTGGGGCTGCGCTTGCCACCGGCCCGCCGGCGGGCGCGGGCGTCGCCACGACCAGATCGAGCGTGCCACAAAGGACAAGCGTGGCGGTGAACGCCGGAAGGGTGGTCAGCTTTGCGGCCATCGTGGTTGACGCCGGCCGCAAGGCGTCGAGCTCCTTTTTCCGGGGACTCGTGGGTTGGATCGGCCCGAGCCGGGTTCCGGCATGCCCTCGGTCGAGGGGTTATTCGCCCCGGCTTCCCGGGCGAGGGCCGCGAACGGCGCTCCGACTCCCGGCGCGGGCGATCAACGCCGGCCCCGAGCCGGGGAGCGGCCTGCGTGGCCTCTGGGCGAGGACGAGCAGATTGCGGTCCTTGAAGAGCACGCGGGCGCCCGTCTGCGCGAGCAGCGCGGCGCCGAGCCTCGAATCGATCCTCGTGTCGAGGACGATCAGCGAGAAGGGTCGCGTCGGCGCCGCCCAGTCGCGACCGCTGCGCCGGTGGTACGCCGACAGCTGCTCGAGCTGGCCCGTGGAGAGAAGCTCGAAGCGAACGTCGTAGGCGATCCGGCCCCGGAGTGAGGGCTCGGTCCAGAGGAGCCAGTCGGAGAGAGTTTCGCTGGCGAAGACGCTCGCACCCGGCCGGGCCGTCACCCGCCGGAGCTCGGCCGACGCC